>JAKAFG010000197.1 GCA_021818125.1 Pseudomonadota bacterium
CCCCTTTATCATTGTCGGTGAGGCGAAGCATCGTCTCCGTGAAGTCTTTGTGCTGGCGATCGCGATTCTGTTGGCTGCTGTCGCCTGGATGGCGCTCTCCAATCACAGCATCTGGTCCATTGCCATCGCGCTGTTTCTGTTTTTTGTGGGTTTCAACGTGTTGGAGGCAAGTTTACCTTCACTAGTGGCCAAATTCTGTCATCCGGGTGCCAAGGGAACGGCCACTGGCGTATATACCACAGCGGAGTTTCTTGGGGCTTTCACTGGTGGTTTGTTGGGAGGATTACTTTATCTGCCCGGCCAACGCAATTACAGTGATGTCTTTTGGGCCGTGGCGGCCATCTATTTGATCTGGTTGATCGTGGCACTCACGATGCAGCAGCCGCGTTACGTCGCTACCAGGATATTTCCTCTTCCTATCGGTAGCAAAGACAACACTCAACTCACCCGGCAACTTTTGCAATTGCCTGGAGTAGTAGAAGTGGCAGTTTTTCCGGATGAGAACGCGGTGTATTGCAAGGTAGAGAGCAAAATATACGATGACGAGCGGGTGCGATCCATTATAGGATAGGCAAGTCAAACCCACCAACCCCGATTCGGCGGGAAAAAGTGCTCATAAACTCATCTACCGCCGGTATGCCGCCGCTCTGATCAGGAGTGATCGCCAAAAGACAAGGGAATGGAATAGTTCAGCATGACCTCGTCTTCACCAGGGTCCTCCTGGGCGATATAGGCGTTGGAAATATGGGCGATTTTGAGCCCCAATCGCGATTGATCCGCAAACTGATAGGCCAGACTCAACTCCAGGCGGAACTGGAAGACGCCATCCAGATATTTGCCCCGCCCCTGATTATAGCCACCAATGCCGAGCACCGGCGTCAGCACCCAGTGATCCCAGGCAACATCCGAGTACAAGCCGGTGTAGCCCATGAAACCACCATTGGTATTAGCGACGATACCCCAAAGCGCACCGATACCGAACAACTTTGAAGCAGACTGGTATTCCAGATCGATTTCGGGAAGCGTCGCGTTACCCCGATGTCCGGGACCGGGCTCAACACCCGCCGCATTAAAGGCACCGATACCAGCGTTGAAATAAGCAGGCCCGCCCTGAATCACATGCAGCCCCTCACCATCCGCCTGCGCCGGACTAGCAACCAGCAGACCTAACGCTGTCACACCCAGCATCCCCGCCCAGATCCCGTTACCCTGCTTCATGACTGCTCCTTGTAGACTTACGTCCGTTACCTTGCCGACAGGAATCGTTTGCGTTATGGTATCAACCGAACGGTCAGTATGCGTTCACTCGGCATGCGTGTCAAAAAAATCTGACAGACCTAACCCACACAGACATTACCCGCAAGATCTATTTTAAACAGGGTCTTCGCATGAGTCGAGCTTCAGAAACAGGCCCGGAGAGTCACCCGGCTGCTTAGATTGCAACAAGGGACATATATGCGCTGGCTCAAACGCCTTTTGGTTCTGGTCATTATCGTCGTGGTTGCCTTTGGCGCCTACGCCTACTTCCAGATTGCTGATTACTACCCCAACACGGACGATGCTTATGTACATGCCCATGTCGTGAACGTTGCACCGCGGGTGACGGGACATATCGTCGCTATTTATGTGCATGACAATCAGCTCGTACAGGCTGGACAGCCCTTGGTCAAAGTGGACCCGCGGGCCTACCTCTACGATGTGCAGAAAGCCGAGGCCGAGTTGATGCAGGCGGAAAGACAGACCACAGCCATTCGGGCAAATATTGCCGGAGCACAGGCCAATATCAGCGCCGACCAGGTCAATTACCAGAATGCCCGGCGCAACGCACAACGCGCGGCGGCACTGGCGGCGCAAAAATACCTGTCTGTGCAACAGGCAGATAATCAACTGACTGCCGCCAAAAGTGCCGGGGCACGCTTAGCAGCCGATCAGGCCGCCCTGGCGGAGACACAGGCGCAGCAAGTCCTCAATGGCGCCCGCATTGCCGCCGCGCAAGCGGCCCTGCGTACAGCCAAACTCTATCTATCTGAAACCACGCTTTACGCGCCCATCGCCGGGGTCGTCAGTAAAGTGGATAATATCCATGTGGGCGACGTGGCCAATATCAATCAGGACCTCTTTCCCCTGATCGGCAACGCGGAGTACTGGATTGAGGCCAACTACAAGGAAACCGACCTCGACCGCGTGCGCCCGGGCCAGAGTGCAGAAGTCACCATTGATATGTACCCCAATCATGGTTTCAAAGGAAAGGTAGTGAGCCTAAGTGGAGGTGCTGGCAACGCCTTCTCTCTGCTGCCCCCGGAAAATGCTACGGGTAACTGGGTCAAGGTGACGCAGCGGGTACCGGTGCGTGTTCTCATCACCAACCCGGATCCCAAGTTCCCGCTACGGATCGGTACCAGTGCGTCGGTCACGGTGGATACGGGTGGAGCGCCGGGTTGGGTCAAGGCGCTGCGGCCTATCCTCTGAAATCAGACGCTGGTCGGACTTGCCCGGCGCCAGGGTTAACGGCGGCGGGGGTGCCAGAGGATGATGACGCACCCCCCAATGAGGGCGGCGAGATATTCACCGGCGCGCAGGCGACTCAAGTTCAGCGCGTGTCAGAAATCAACGTGCCGACGCCCGCGTCGGTAAAGATTTCCAGCAATAACGCATGAGGTACCCGACCATCAATGATATGCGCGGCGTGTACCCCGGCGGCCACGGCATCCAGGCAGCACTGAATCTTGGGTAACATGCCACCATAAATACGGCCATCGGCAACCATCCGATCCACCTCGGCAGCCTCCAGACGCGTGCGCAACTGCCCGTCCTGATCCAGCACTCCGGCGACATTGGTCATCAGAATCAGCTTCTCGGCATTCAGCGTCGCGGCGAGAGCGCCTGCCACCAGGTCGGCATTGATATTGTAGGATTCGCCCAGGGAACCCACCCCGATCGGCGCCACCACCGGAATGAAATCGCCCTGATCCAGCAGGCGGATAATATCCGGGTCCACCCGGGCGACCTCGCCCACCAGACCGAGATCAACGCCATCCCGGCGCAAAGGACGGGCGCGCAGCAATCCGCCATCCTTTCCCGTCAGCCCCACCGCGCGGCCGCCCGCCCGGTTGATGGCTTGCACAATCTCCTTGTTGACGCGCCCGCCAAGGACCATTTCCACCACTTCCATGGTCGCCGCATCGGTCACTCGCATGCCATCCACAAAATGGGTCTGCACCCCGAGTCGCTCCAGCAGGGCACCGATCTGCGGTCCGCCGCCATGCACCACCACCGGATTCATGCCCACCTGTTTCATCAGGGTCACATCGTAAGCAAACTGCTCTTGAAGACGGGCTTCGGTCATGGCATTGCCACCGTATTTGATAACGATGGTACGACCATGGAAACGCTGCATGTAAGGTAATGCCTCTACCAATATATGTGCCTGCAGGTGGGGATCATTGTGCATAGAGCTCATCACGTACTCACCGTATCTACCGAAGACTCTGGAATCAGCCCGCGCAAAAGAATCTCCACAATTCCGGCGTCATAACCTGCGGGATCGTCGGCAAAGGTAATAGGCGGATAATGTCGCAGGATATCCCGGGATTGGAAAAAGAAAACATTCGCGCCCAACAGCAGGGTTGCCACCAGGGCCGGGTCAAAATCCACCCGCAGTTCACCCCGGGACTGGCCGGCTTCGAGCACTGCGACCAGTGCCGAAAATACATCAGCAAAGCCCTGTTCAGCAAACTCTTGCGC
This sequence comes from Pseudomonadota bacterium, assembly GCA_021818125.1. Lineage (GTDB taxonomy): Bacteria > Pseudomonadota > Gammaproteobacteria > Acidithiobacillales > Acidithiobacillaceae > Acidithiobacillus. The sequence goes on from JAKAFG010000197.1 coordinate 3,745, forward strand.
TCTGGGCGCGCCCTTTTCGAGAATTTCCCGCCATACCAGACGCACCCATTCCGGTCGGTCTAACAGAGCCTGGAGGTGGCAGCGCGCAAAATGCCGAAGCACGTCCACCACGGCTCCGTGGGCGTCGACCGCATCATTGAGCAATTTCCGCAAACTTTGGCTGGCCGCACGCAATACCGCAAGATAGAGCGCATCCTTATTGGGAAAATAATGATAGATATTGGCTTTGCTGATACCCGCCTGCAAAGCGATGGCGTTCATGGAGACGGCATCAAACGCCTTATCGGAGAAGAGCTTTTCGGCG
>JAKAFG010000198.1 GCA_021818125.1 Pseudomonadota bacterium
CATCCACGCGAACAGAGTCGGGTAGGCGCGCTTGAGAATCGCCCCGATCTGATCCGCCAGCAGGCTTTGCGTGTCCTCACCGTCCAGCCAGCGGCGCAGGCGCTGAATGCCATCGTCGAGCAGTGTCTGGTGCCGGTGATCTTCGGTCAGCAGCGCCAGAATACTCCCCACCCAGCGCGCGCCGTCTATGCCCTGCAGTTGCCGCCCCAACGCTGCACGCAGGGCGGTGCGCAATTCGCGGTCGTCACTGAGGGCCAGAGCCTTTTGGAGCAGAACGGTCATCTGCCGGGCCAGCAGTCCGCTGTTCCCGGTGTCACTCAGCCATTGCGCCAGCCAGGTGGCCGGATCGGCGCGCCGCAACAGGCGCACAATGGCCTCGGTCTCCAGAAAGTGATCGCGGATAAACTCCGCCAGACGGCGCGCCAGACGCGCCTTGTTCCGCGGCAGGATCGCCGTGTGCGGGATGGGCAATCCCAAGGGATGCCGGAAGAGTGCGACCACCGCAAACCAGTCCGCCAAAGCACCCACCATGGCCGCCTCCGCAAAGGCCCCCGCCCAGGCCCAGGGCCCGGCAAAGTCATGCGCTGCCGCCACCAGAAACAGCGCCAGCGCGCCCAGCAACAAACCCAGCGCCCAGCGACGCAGCATGCGTAGTCTTCGAGTCCGATCTGGTTTAGCGGTGGTCACTATAGCTCCGGTAGGTTAGGGCGGGTAGGTATGCGCTGAGTCAGTACAAGACGGACAGGAAGATTGAAAAGGCTTTGGGGAGATAGCTTCAATTGTTATTGATGGGTGCTTCCTGAAGATGGCGGTTGGGCCTTGGCCGCTGCGCTTTCCCGCATGGTCCTCACCGCCTGTCCAAGCCCTTCCTGAAAGAGGTGGCTATGCACATGCAACTGGCCGAGCAGGCGATGGAACTCCTCGCGTTTTCCACTGTGTCGCACCTGGAGAATTTCACAGCCCAACGCATGCACGGTTTCATGCTCGGCCAGCAAGGTTCCTATCCCTGGCAGATCTGGCGCGTGAGCGTGCAGCCAGGCAGTGATCGGACATACGGCCAGTTCCCCATCCTCGCAAAGTCCGGAATTCAGCGCGGCCTCTTCTGCCGCATGCACCCATCCCAGATGCCGATACAGGGCCAGCAGCGGCGTGTCCGCATCCCCACAACCGAGGACAAAGGTGCGCACAAAATTCGCTACCACTTCCGCCTCCAGCGGCTTAGCAATAGCATATCCCTGGAGATAGTGGACCTCCATCTCGCGCAGGAGGGCGATGTGGGCTTCGGTTTCCACCCCTTCCACGGTGATAATGACGTCCATGCCCAAACCCAGACTGACGAGGCTCTCGACGAAGATCAGGTCCTGGGGCTTGTTCGATAGCTCGCGGATGAAGCCCTGATCGATCTTGATCTCGTCGATGGGCAGATTTTTGAGCCGCAGGAGCGAGGCGTACGCGCTCCCCACATCATCCAGCGCGATCTTCACGCCCGCACTGCGCAGTCGTTGCAGATGCCCCAGGGCGACCTCCTGTTCGAGGATTTCCCCGATCTCCAGCACCTCCAGTACCAGGGATTCCGGGGGTATATTCGGCTGGGTGGCCAGGATGCCAAAGACCGCATCGGCAAATCCGGGATTGTCGAGCTCTTCCGGGGTGACATTGATGCTGAGGAAGAGATCCGGTCCGGTTTCCCGCCACTGCGCAAGTTGCCGCAGTCCCGTCTGCAGCACGAACCGCCCCAGCGCCTGACGTTCCCGCACGCCCAGAGCAGAGAGGAATTGATCAGGGGAGACCTCCCGGCCCTCCCTGTGCCAGCGGGTCAAGGCCTCGAGGCCGGCCACCCTGCCCGTCGCAAGGGCTACCAGGGGCTGATAGCGCAGCGTCACCTCTCCGGCTACCAAAGCCCGCAGGAAATCCTGGCGGAGCACTTCATCGCCCATAGTGATGGTGCCGAGATCCGGATGATAGAGTTGCACCCAGCCTTCGCTCGCCCGACCGGGGCGCGCCTTGGCCGCATACATGGCCTGATCCGCATGACGCAGGAGCAGGTCGGTGTCTGCCTCGTCGAAGGGATAGATAGTCAGCCCCAGGCTCGCCTGGATGCTGATCGCCTCCCCCTTGATGTTGAAGGGCCGCGCAATCGCGGCCTGGAGACGGGCCAGTACCTGATCCAGTTCATTCACACCGCGCAGGCCTTCCAGCAGCAGCACAAACTCATCGCCGCCCAGGCGGACAACGGTATCCGTTCGGCGCACAGCGTCTTGCAGCCGGCAGGCCATTTCCTTGATCAGGTCATCACCGGCGGCGTGCCCGTAGGTGTCGTTGACCGGCTTGAAGTCGTCGAGGTCGAGAAAACCCACCGCCAGAAGCCGCTCCTGGCGTTCGGATCGTGCCAGCGCCTGATCGAAAATCAGGCGCTGGCCCTCGCGGTTGGGCAGACCGGTCAGGGCATCGTGGGTGGCCTGCGTGGTCAGGGTGCGCTCAAAATTCTGGCGTTGATCTTCCCACCGCCGATCGAGGAAAAGGATCCGTCGATAGGAAACCAAGGAAAATCCCAAAGCGAGTAGCAGAAAGATCAAAGGGTATTGGATGTGCCGTCGCCACCAGACGGCCAGCCATTGGCCCCTGGGGACGGAGACGAAAGCGGTCAGGGGGTAATGATCCAGACGGGTGAAGGCCCCAAAACGGTAGGTATGACCCACGGTAACAAAACCTTCATAATATCCCTGACGCAGGGTAGGATGCGCTTGCAGAGCGCGCAGCAAGGCGCCTGTGCGGAGGGGCTTGGAAAGCAGCTTGCCGAGGTTACCCTCGGGCACGGGCCAGCGCCCTTCCATGGTAAGGTCACCCCGGATCAAGCCGACGGCCATTCCCGAGCGTAAGGGTAAATGCTTCAGGAAACCTTCGATCTCACGAAAACGCATGGGGGCGGCCAAGAGGAACAGCGGCTTTCCTGCTGGCGAGAATACTGTATGACTCAGGCGGATGACCCACTGCCCCACCAGCGGTCCATGGAGAGGGTGGTAGACCCGTATGCCGTGGTCCTGCAAGGCTTCCTGTAGGCCCGGCCATATGGCTGGATTGTCGCGAAAGTTGGGTAGCGGCCGTCCCGCCTCCACGGCGGTGGAGGCGATGACCTGCCCGTTCGGGGCAATAAGATTCGCGCTGGCGATACCCGGAGACGCCTCCCGGTAATCCATCAGGATGGCTCGGGCAAGACGGGGATGGACCAAGGCATCCGCACGCTGCAATTGCTTGCCCAAAATCCGGAGCGCGGAGGCGTGACCGTCCAGCAGGTTCTGGGTGACTTTTGCGACCATCTCGGCATTCAACCCCAAACGATACCGGCTGTCCTCTTCATAACTGTGCCAGGAGAACCAAGCGTACCATCCGCTAAAGGCCAACACCCCCGCAAAGCCCGCCCAATAGGCGAGAGAAAAGATGCGCCGATGCGGGGCGATGGAAATACCGTGTGGGGAAAACATGGGCACTCTTAAAATGGCTAGCAGCCCTAAAACGGAATATCATCATCAAAATCCTCCGCCGGCGCCGGCGGCATCTCATTTTTCCGCGCGCCCCCTGCACTGCTGCCGCCACCACTCGGCCGGGACTGATCTTCCTCATCGAAGCTCGCCGCACCACCGCCACCGCCCCCACGCGCACCCACCAGTTGCAGACGATCGCCGACGATCTCCGTGGTGTAGCGCTCCTGCCCTTCCTTGTCGGTCCATTTACGCGTCTGCAGGCGGCCTTCCACATAGGCCATGCTGCCCTTGCGCAGGTATTCGCCGGCGATTTCCGCGGTGCGTCCGAAGAGCACCACTCGATGCCATTCGGTGCGCTCCTGCTTGTTGCCTTCCTTGTCCTTGAAGGTCTCAGAAGTCGCGATGCTGAAGTTCGCGATGGCGCCGCCACTGGGCTGATAGCGCATCTCCGGGTCCCGTCCCAGATGCCCCAACAATATGACCTTGTTCACTCCCGCCATCGTCTGATCTCCTTATCTGCAGGGGACGGGTGTCCCCGAAAGCTTTATA
>JAKAFG010000199.1 GCA_021818125.1 Pseudomonadota bacterium
CGGAGGGGGGCGCATGAACCGATGCGTGCCCGAGAATGACCGCCATGGATCACGGTGTCTTGGAGCACATTGACAAATGGCGGAGGTTCTTTTAGTTTCGTGGTTGCAGATTCTATTAACTAACGAACAGTCGAGGTGACTCATGTTTTTCAAGCAGCGCAGCAATGCTGATGGTACCCTGTCCTACTTCTACGGATGTGGCAGCAAGGGTTCGGCGGTGGCGGTGGATGTCGTGGCTGGCGATGAGCAGTGGTTTCTGGATGAAGCGCAAAAGGCCGCCGTGCGGATCGGCTTTGTCATCGACACCCACATCCATGCCGATCATTTTTCCGGCGGCCGGAAGCTGGCGGAACTGGCGAATGCACCCTACTGCCTGCACGAAAGCGACGTGGGCAAGGTCCATTTCCCGATCCGCGGGCTCAAGGACGGCGAGGTGCTGGAGAGCGGTAATGTCATCACCAGAGTTCTGCATACCCCCGGTCATACCGCCGACAGCATCTGCCTGCTGGTCAGTGACCTGAGGCGCAGCGCCGACCCCTGGTTCGTGCTCACCGGCGACACCCTCTTTGTCAGTGGCGTCGGTCGGCCCGATTTGGGGGGAACGCCGGAGGAAATGGCGGGCCGGATCTTCGACAGCATCCACGCCAAGCTCCTCACCCTGCCCGACGACGTGGAAATATTTCCCGGCCATGCGGCGGGCAGTGTCTGTGGTGCGGGGCTGTCCGGCAAGCCGTCCTCCACCATCGGCTTCGAGAAGCGCTGGGACCCCTATCTGTCCATGACCGACCGGGACGCCTTTATCCGCGAACTCACTGCGAATATCCCGGAGCGGCCGGCGGAGATGGCGCGCATCGTGGCGGCCAATCTGGGGGCGGCGGCATGAGCGCGGAGACGGTGCGCTTCGCCCTCTTTGCCGAGGTCTTTGCGGCGCTGGCCCATCCCAAGCGCTTGGAGATGATCCACTACCTGGGAGAACGGCAGCATACGGCGGGGGAGTTGACCGAGCTGACCGGGCTGTCCAAGGCCAATGTCTCGCAACACCTCAACGTGCTCAAGGCGCGTGGCTTGGTCCATTGCGACAAGTGCGGCACCTTCTGCCATTACCGTCTCACCAGCCCCGACGTGCTGGTGACCTGCGAAATCGTGCGGAAGCTGATCCTTGACCAGATGGATATCACCACCGCCTGCCGCCAGCAACTGGCGGCAGTTGTACCGCTGCGCAAGACGTCCTCATGAGTCCTGTGCATTCACCGGCTATGGCCTATCAGCGGGGGATCGCCCGCAACCGTGGCCAGTTTCTGCTGCAGACCATGCAGGTGTTCCTTGTCGGTCTGGTCATCGGCATGGAGCGCACGGTGCTGCCCTCTCTGGCCCACGATTTCGGGGTGACCAAGGGGGCGTTTCTCTTTCTCGCGAGCTTCGTGATTTCCTTTGGCCTGGTCAAAGGGGCGCTCAATCTGGTGGCGGGCTCCCTTTCCGATCGCATCGGGCGCAAGCGTGTCCTGTTGTTCGGCTGGATCGCCGGCATCCCCATCCCCCTGCTGATCTTCTTCGCCCCCAACTGGTGGTGGATCATCGCCGCCAACGTCTTTCTCGGCATCAACCAGGCCTTCACCTGGACCATGACGGTGACCAGCCAGATCGACCTGGCGGGCAGCCGACAGCGGGGCCTGGCGGTGGGGATCAATGAGGCGGCGGGTTATGTGGGCATGGGGCTCGCGGGTCTCGCCACCGGTTATCTGGCGGTGCTCTATGGCCCGCGCTGGGCCTTGCTGCTCTTCGGGCTGGGCGCGATTCTGATCGCCCTGGTACTGCTGATGCGGGTGCGCGATACCATCGCCTGGGTCCATGCCGAGCATGCCGCCCATCCCGTATCCGCGCCCCCGGCCACCACGAGCTGGATGCACGGCTTTATCGACGTGTCTTTCCGGAACCCACGCTACCGCGCCTTTTGTCAGGCAGGGGTGGCCAACAAGGTGGCGGACACCCTCGTCTGGGTGCTCTTTCCGCTCTACTTCCTGCAGCACGCCATGGGGGTGGTGGCCATCGGTTGGATCACCGGCGTCTACGGGGCCGTCTGGGGGCTCTCGCAACTCTGGACCGGTCATCTGGCCGATCGCATCGGGCGCAAGATACCCATCGTCAGCGGCTTTTTTCTGTTGTCTGCGGGCTTGGTGACCACTGCCCTGGTGCAAGGCTTTGTTTTGTGGATATTGGCGGCGCTCATCATGGGCCTGGGCATGGCGCTTCTGTACCCGAATCTGGTCGCCGCCATGTCCGACACGGCCCCGCCGCTGGAGCGAGGGCGCATCCTCGGTGTCTATCGGTACTGGCGCGATACCGGTTATGCCATCGGCGGATTGCTGCTGGGGCTGGTGGCGCAATGGAGTAACGAAATTCTCCCCGCCATCTGGGCTACGGCCGGTATTGTCGCCCTTTCGGGGCTGTGGATCGCGCTGGTGGTGCGGGAAACCCATCCCCGCTCTCTGGATCGGCACGGCCGATGAGGTGATTGCCTTCTGAGGCAGCAGTATGCGTCATTTCAGCCGCCCAATGGTTCAGGGGTTGTCAACGGTACGCCTTTTTTCAGAACCGCCCGCACGGCCCGCCAATCCGGCATTACCTGATCCAGAATGCCCTTGAAGCGGTCATTATGCAGGCGTTCCAGCAGGTGCGCCATTTCGTGGACCACCACATATTCCAGGCATTCTTCGCCGTAATGCACCAGTTCCAGATCCGGCCAGATTCGATGTGCCCGGATGTTGCACGTGCCCCAACGGGTTCGCATACGCTTGACGCCCCACTTGGCGACCCAGACACCCATGACCGGTTCGTAACGGGCGATGAGCGCTAGGATACGCTCCTTCAGTGTCTGCCGGTGCCAGTCTTTGAAACAGCGGTTGACCCCGAAACAGCGGTTGACCCCGTCGACCCAGGCGGCGTAACGTCCTTTTACCCGCGTCGCTACGCTCCGCCTCCCCCGGCGGGATGCCGATGGACTGAGTGGTCGAATGGCGTCGAGTACGCGGGTGGTGTTGCACTTCAAAATGAAACCGCCATAAATAAAAAGGACTTGTCATGGATCCGCAGATTCCCGCAAAGCATCAGAATGACCACAACCTTCCGGATATCCTCCCCGGAACCGCTTCTACCGCCATTCCCCCGCCTGAACATGTCACTCTGGATTTCGCCACACATGCCGGCAGTCATTTGGAACTCCACGTTCCCCGATTCCTTTATGATGCGCTCTGTGCACGTCTGGGCAATGCCTACAAGGCCGGATGCTGGGTTGCCGCACGCTGCGGCGAAGTAGATACCCTTTCCCGGCAATCCGTTGAACGCTATGTGAACATGATGACGTGCGACAAGCTTGGCCTGGAGCGCGAGTCGAGCCGGGCTCTGCGAATCACGGTATCGTCCGTAACGGCGCCTGAGTGCAGGGCAAAGGATGGACCATGTTGACGGAGAATGGCGAACCGGATGTTCCAGACTTCCTTGAAGAAATGGCCGGCTTGGAAGCGGATGAAGTCTGCCTCTGGCCAGAGGCACCGGGAATCGAAGCGGTGGCAGAGACTGCCTGGGAAGCCGGGGCCCCGGATAATTTCGACGCCATAAAGCTCTATCTGCAGGAAATCGGCCACAGTCCCCTGCTCACGGGGGAGGAGGAGATATCCCTTGGCCTCAGAGTGCAGCAGGGCGATCTCATGGCACGTAGTCGCCTGATCGAATGCAATCTCCGTCTTGTTGTCCGCATTGCGCGCCGCCACCAGCAGTGGCACGCCCTTCCGCTCCTCGACCTCATTGAAGAGGGGAACCTGGGATTGATCCGCGCCGCAGAGCTTTTTGATCCTGCGCGGGGGTTTCGTTTTTCCACTTACGCCACCTGGTGGATTCGCGAGAGTATGGATCGCGGCATCATGAACCAGTCACGGGTGGTGCGTTTGCCGATCCATATGGTCAAAAATCTGAGCGCCGTGCTACGCAGTTCCCGGCAGCTCGCACAAACGAGGAGTGGCGAACCCCGCATAGA
>JAKAFG010000010.1 GCA_021818125.1 Pseudomonadota bacterium
CCTCAACCACGCCGAAAGCGCCTGGGCCATGACCGTCCACAAGGCGCAGGGCTCTGAGTTTGCCCACACCGTCCTCATCCTTCCCCCGGAAGACAGCCCCGTCCTCAGCCGCGAACTGCTCTATACCGCCATCACCCGCGCCCGCAAATGCTTCACCCTCATCGCCCCCCGCGAGCGGCTGGAAAACGCCATCCAGCGCCAGACGCGGCGGATGAGTGGGCTGCATGCGGCTTTGTACGATCCCAGGCGCTGAATCTCACCAGCATTACTTTGGCACAATTGCCAAAAAGCGGCTTTTTTATCTTTCTGAACAGATATAATCTGTGCGATATTATTAGCATTTTCTCACTATGAATATCCGCCTCTCCACAGGTAACCATGTCTGAGCGCACCTCCATTTCTCCAGAAGATATCCTGCGCACCCTGCTAAAACACCAGCACACCGAAATTACGGCAGCCATCGCGCGGTCTATGGACCTTTTTTACGCCCGTGCCGCCAGCCATCCAGACATCAGCGCGATACTGAATCGGCTGTCGGCCGAGCAGTTCGAGCGACTTAAGGCAGAACAGCGGGTCCAATCCCTGCTCCTGTTGCAGCCGGATACCACGGGGGAACTCCGCGAGCGCGCTCAAGCCATGGGCCGGGTATATGCCATGGCAGGCATCCGCACTGAATGGCTGATCAGCAGTATGGCGCTTTACTCAGACGGTCTCCTCGGACAGCTCACCCCGTTTCTGAAACATGAAGACGCCTTACGGTCGCTGATCCTGCAACGCCTGGCGGAGGATCTCGCCGGACAACTGCAGGGAATGGAATCCGCCGCTCTGGAGGAGCGCCAGGTTATGGAGCGTATTGATCTGCTCCTTTTAGGCGACACGCCGCCCGATGATCTCGCATCGCTGATGCTCAACAAACTGCTCAGCATTCAGGGACTGGATGGGGCATGGATCGGACGCCCTGATGCGTCTGGTCGCCTGATAAACGACGCCGTCGCGGGGGCAGGACTTGCAGACTATCTCGGTAGCGTCGAAATTCGCGTAGATGACAGCCCGCTCGGACAGGGCCCAGCCGGGCAGGCTTGGCGGAAAGGTGACACCGTCATCATTGACCACTGGAACACCGACACCAGCACCCAACCCTGGCAGGAGAGCGCCCCGTCCCACGAATGGCGCGCCAGCGCTACTATACCTATCCAGGCAGGCGGCAGTGCATACGCCGTGCTCGGCCTTTACAGCCGTATCCCCGGCTTTTTCAGCTATTCCAGCCGCCAGATGCTGATTCGTCATCTCGCGGTCATGCTGGGGGTTGCCCTGAGCCATCGTCGCCAACAAAAGCATATGGATCGACTCAACAGTCTGTACCGCGCCTTTCTGGCAGAGGGAGACATCCTGATCCGCGCGCGATCTGAGACGGAAATGCTCCGCAAAACCTGCCAGCGTCTGGCGGAAGGCGCACTCTTTGGTACTGCCTATGTGGTACGGCCAGATACCGATGGTTGGTTCCGCCCCCTCGCCGCTGCCGGCGTCGGCAGCGGCATACTGGGTAGCATGCATGTTAACGCCCATTCTGGACACCCACCCAGCCTCATCGCGGATACCTGGCAATCCGGGCGCCTTCAGTATCGTAATGATTATCTCAGCGACCCGCGCCTGAATGCCCATCACGAGATACTGAAGCGTAACAACTGGGCGAGCATTGCCGTGGTCCCTGTGCATCGCGATGGTCAGATTTGGGCTGCCATGGTGGTCACCAGTCCGGACAAAGGCATTTTTGACCGGGAAATCCTCAGCGCCATCGCCCGCGTGGCCAAACTGCTCGGCCATGGTCTCGACGAACTGGACCTCAAAGATCGTATCGACAAAGAGCGCACCGTACAGAGCTGGATGGCCCGTCACGACCCGCTCACCGGCCTACCCAATCGGGTCGCTCTCCTCGATCGCATCCCCGAAGCGATGCAGCGCGCGCAGCGCGAAGAAAAGCTCCTCGGCATCTGCATGCTGGATCTGGACGATTTCAAGCCCGTCAATGACCGGTACGGCCATGCCGCCGGTGATGCCCTTCTGCAAAGCATCGCCCACCGCCTGCAGACAGCGCTGCGCCAGACAGACTTTGTCGCGCGCATCGGTGGCGACGAGTTCGCCCTCGTTCTGGAAAATGTCAGCCGCATGGAAGATATCGAAAACGTGATGGAAAGAGTGTACCGGGCCCTGGACACACCCTTCTTGCTCCCCGGCGGCATTGAAGTGCAAGTGGGCGGCAGCCTCGGCCTTACTTTGCACCCTTTTGATGACGGAGACCCGGAACAACTGCTGCGCCACGCGGATCAGGCCCTTTACGCCGCCAAAGCGGAAAAGGGGCGACGCGCACGGTTCTGGTGCGCTTTTCAGGGTGACGATGAGGCATCGACCATGCAACGGCGGCCCTATATCGAACTGCTTCATCAAGGTGCGTTGGTAGCGTACTACCAGCCCATACTGCATTTGGCCAGCGGCCAGATCATCGGTGTCGAGGCCCTGGCACGCCTGCGCCAGGGTAACGAGATTCTACCTCCCGCGGTTTTTCTCGATCATCTGGACCACGCCGCCGGGCAACTCCTCGCGGAACAAATGATGCGCCAGGCCATGCTCGCGGCACAGTACTGGGAAACTGCAGGCTTCCCACTGGAAGTCGCCATTAATGTCCCACCCGAGGTACTGCTCTCCGATACCTTCCTTGAACGTATAGAAGTAACGATCGCAGAGAGCGCCCTCCCAGCGGAGCGGTTGACGCTGGAAATTCTGGAGAGTGGCGAATTCCTGTCGCTCAACCTTGCCAAAAACCGCATCGCTCAAATTCGAGCCATGGGGGTGCGCATCGCGCTGGACGACGTGGGGAGCGCGTATGCGTCACTGCTACGCCTCAAGGAAATCGCCGTCGATGAAGTCAAGTTAGACCAGAGCTTTATCCAGGAGATTCCGCAAAACCCCGCCGACCTGGTCTTCGTCATGAGCGTCGGCGCCCTCGCCCAGTCCATTGGCGCGCGTTATGTGGTGGAAGGCGCGGAGACCGCAGAAACCATCAATGCCTTAGCCGTGTTAGGGGTGGGATGCGTGCAGGGCTACGCCATCGCCCGTCCAATGCCGGAAGAAGCCTTGCTGGAGTGGCTCCGTGCCTGGAACGGTATAGCCCAAGACACCCAGCCGCGCACCCTGCTCGGCGCCTATGCGTCACACCTGCAATTTGACGGCATCTATCGCCTCGCACCGAGGCTACTTGGCCAGTTGCAGCATCTTGAAGACGTCTGTCAATGTCGGCTGGGCGAGTATCTGGATCATCACGGCTTAGAGCAGTCTGCGCTTGGCAAGGCCCATCAGGCCTATCATTATTGTGTTGGCACCGCCCACTCTGCTACAGAACTGGACGCCTGCCGCCAGCACGTGGCGAGTGCGATGGCGGCCACTCAGCAACAGATCGCTGAACATGGACACCCGCCCCACGGCACGAACTGATGCCCATCATTTGACGGGGCTTACCCGCGCAACGGCGGCGCAGCGCCTGGCCGAGGGTGGCCCAAACTTGCTGCCGGGAAGCACGCCAAAAACGCTCCTGGCCATCGTGCTTGGCGTCTTGGTCGAGCCGATGTTCGTGATGCTGCTGGTGGCTGGCGGCATCTATCTGCTCCTGGGAGACCGTGCCGAAGCGCTCTTCCTGCTGGCCTTCGTGTTCGTGGTCATCGGTATCACCCTGGCCCAGGAGCGCAAGACCCAGCGTGCGCTGGAGTCATTACGCGATCTCTCGGCGCCACGGGCGCTGGTGATCCGGGACGATCAGGAGCTGCGCATCGCCGGGCGCGAGGTGGTGCGCGGCGATCTCCTGGTTCTGCACGATGGCGACCGCGTCGCCGCCGATGCACAACTGGTGCAGGGTCAGCTCACGGTGGACGAATCCTTGCTCACCGGCGAGGCCGTGCCGATGGACAAGCTCCCCAACCCGAAGCTCGCTGAGCTGGCCATACCTGGCGGTGATGGCACGTCAACCTTGTACGCCAGCACCTTGGTTACCAAGGGGGTGGGGTTCGCCGTGGTCGGTGCAACGGGTGCAGGCACTGCGGTGGGACGCATTGGCCAGGCTTTGGCAACAACGGGAGAGATGACCTCCGGTCTGCAACAATCCACGCGCCGGCTTATCCGTAACCTGACGGTGATCGCGCTATTGTTGGCCGTATCGCTGGTTTTGGTGAACTGGTTGTGGGATGGACGTTCGCTGCTGGAGAGCCTGCTCTCGGGCATTGCCCTGGCCATGGCCATCCTGCCCCAGGAGATTCCGGTCATTCTCACCGTATTTCTGGCCTTGGGCGCCTGGCGTATTTCGAAAAAAAAGGTGTTGACGCGCCGCATGTCCGCCGTTGAGGCGCTGGGAGCGGTCACCGTGCTTGCGGTGGACAAGACAGGCACGCTCACGCAAAACCGCATGGAGGTCGCGGAACTGACCGCAGGTGATGCGAATTTCATTGCGTCACCGGGCACCGAGCTGTCCGAAACCTTTCACCTCCTCGTCGAATTCGCCATGCTGGCAACGCCGACAGACCCCTTCGATCCGATGGAAAAAGCCATCCAGATCTTTGGTCACACGCGGCTGGCTGGCACCGAGCACATTCACGACGATCGCCGCCCCGAATTCCAGTACGAGCTGTCGCCGAACATTCTGGCCATAACCCGGGTGTTTTCTGGTACGCGACCGGCCACCCATTTGCTGGCCACCAAAGGCGCCCCCGAGGCGGTTGCCGACCTATGCCATCTGGCGGATGAAGCGCGGTGCGCCATTCAGAGTCAGGTTGAAGCCATGGCCGAGCGGGGACTGCGGGTGCTGGGTGTGGCCAAGGGCGAATGGCAGGCAGACAGCCCGGATGCGGCGTGGCCACCAAGCCAGCATGACTTTGATTTTACCTTCCTGGGTCTGGTCGGGTTTTTTGATCCGCCGCGCCCCGAGGTTCCCGCGGCGATTGCTGAATGTCGAGCTGCGGGAATACGCATTCTCATGCTCACTGGCGACCATCCTGCCACAGCGCGGGCTATTGCCAGGCTGGTCGGTCTGTCCGATAGGCCAGAGGTTATCACCGGCGTCGAGATCGCTGCGCTGGATGACATCGGTCTGCGCCAGCGCCTGCTGCAGGTGGATCTGTGCGCTCGCCTGCAGCCGGAGCAGAAATTGCGCCTGGTGCGGGTGCTGCAACAAGCTGGCGATGTGGTGGCGATGACCGGCGACGGCGTCAATGATGCGCCTGCGCTCAAGGCTGCTGATGTGGGCATCGCCATGGGCGAGCGCGGCACTGACGTGGCCCGCGAGGCTGCTGCCCTGGTGCTGTTGGACGATAGCTTCGCCAGTATCGTCGCCGCCATCGCACAGGGGCGGCGCATCTACGACAACGTTGTCAAAGCGGCGCGCTTTGTCTTCGCGGTGCATCTGCCCGTTATCGCGCTGGCGCTGCTGCCAGCGTTACTGAATTGGCCCACCCTGCTGCTGCCGGTGCATATCGCAGTGCTTGAACTGCTGATCGACCCGGCCTGTTCCACAGTATTCGAGGCTGAGCCCGCAGCAGCCGACATCATGTGTCGACCGCCGCGCCCACTCCACTCTAGTCCATTCGCCGCCGGTAACATTGGCTTTGCACTGACACAAGGCCTTGGGATTGCGGTCATTCTTCTGGCCGGAGGGGCATTGTTGCAGCACCTGGGTTGGGCCGAAGAAGACCTTCGTATCAGTGTGTTCACCGCCTTAGTACTGGCGTTGTTTCTGTTGATCCTGGCTAATCGCGACCTGACCCATACGGCGCTGCATAATCTGGACGGTAACAATCCTTTGCTGGCACGCATGTTCGCGGGTGTGGGGGTGGTGCTCGTGGCGGTCCTGGCGATTCCTTTTTTGCGCGATGTGATGGGTTTTGCTGCCATTAGCATGCCACCACTCCTGGTCGCCGTCGGGCTGTTGTTGGCCTGTATCCTGTGGATGCAAATCGTGCGCTGGGCAAAGTGGAGCATACTCTGACCTCATTCGGGGAAGGCTTGTGGTCGTTTGGCCATGACCAAAAGTTCACGCCCTATACCTATCTGGCGAAGTCCTGTGTCACGAAAATCAGACTAATAGCGAGCGAACATATCAGCATTGCGAACTGTTTTTATTTATTTACGAAAATACGCCAGATTCGTAGCGACACGAATCTGGCGTATGTTAATATATTGCGCCGGTAAAACGTGGATACCTAAAATTAGAGATTTATTCCTTCTTCCTTCAGAACTTCCCTGAAATTCATGTCGGTTTTACCTTCCTGCATAAATTTATAAAGCAAACCAGCGACCAGCCCCCCCAACGGGGTTGCAATGAGATAAACCCATATATGTGTGTAGTAATCACCTGCCACGGCAGGACCCAACGTCCGTGCCGGGTTGACGCTGGCCCCCGTGAGCGGTCCCATGAATGTGACAATCATGACCAAAGTGAAGCCTATGGCCAGTGGCGCTGCATTACCAGCACGATCGCTCATGGCAGTGTACAGCGCGGTGCTGGTGAGGAAGAAGGTCCCCAACGCCTCCAGCATGAACCCCCCTGGGACAGATATAAGGTTTGTGTTGATGGTTGTGGCACCCAGGTGCCCCATTGGTCCGTGCAGCACCGTGAGCAATGCAAATCCAGCGGCTATTCCGCCAAGAATCTGAGCAATCATATACATGCCCGCGTCCCGCCAACTGATTTTTCCTGCTATGGCGCCGCCAAGAGTGACCGCAGGATTCACAATACCGCCGCTGATATCCCCGAATACATAAGCCGCAATCATGATGGCCAATCCGTTAGCCAGAGCGATATCTATGAGTGGTTTACCCATGGCCGCCGCGCCGCCACCAAAAAAAATAAGTCCAAAGGTACCAATGAACTCTGCCGTCATTTTACGCATTAATGGGTGCATAATATATCTCCATATCGGTGCAGGGATCTGTTTCATCAAGCGGGAAAGCCTCCCGCGCTATCGTTTGACTCCAGGTAACGCTATGTCCCACCAACAAAAATGCTTCCCATCTTCGTTTTTAGTTCAATAATGGAATAATTATGGCACTCTAATTGATCTACAGGTGGAACCGATCTATGACATCCGGTCATTTCCAAAAGTTCCAGGTCCGTGATCTGGTCGTTGAATTTCGCCCCCAACGGACTGACCTCGGCAAAATATTAGTGTATTGAGAAGCGTTACGTCTGGAATGCATAGCAGCGCAGGCCAACCGGGATAATCTTTTAGCCTGCCCGGCGAACGCCTTTTCGGCGGTGCCATCGAAAGCGCTCTAGCAAACAGGATGCGGGTCGGTTCGTCAGTAACGATAAGAATTCACTATTACTACGGCTTGAAGCAAGGCCAATTAATAACTTGACATTTAGTTCGCTAAACTGTTTTATTGGGCCATGATAGGCGCGTGGATGGAGCAAGTCGCTGAACACTTTATTAGCAGAAAGCGTGTCAGTGTGATGTTACAGTCATTGCATGGAGGGAATCTTATGAGCAATATGAAGCAAATAAAGCGACTGGTTTATGTGGTGATGTTGGTTTTTTTTGGCGCTTCCATGCTTTCTGGCTGTATAATAGCTCCTCCATATGGGGGCTATTATGGAGGTTATTACGGGGGAAGGGGGGATGGGTGGCATCACGGTGAGGATCGCTGATTGCAACCCATTCTATGCAATGCGTTAACAGTGACAGACTGCCATTGTTAATGCATATTTTCTTCAACATGCGGAATCCTATGAAAAAACATCTATTGATAACACCGTTATTTCTCCTGGGGCTCACGTTTCCCGTTGCCCACAGCGCGTTTGCTGACAACCGGGATTATGCTTCTGGTTACTACATGACACCGCCGGTTTACTATGGTCAGCGTTCCGACTATAGGTACCGTGATGAGCACAGATACCGAAATGGTGATCGGCACAGAGAAGATCGGCGGCAAGAGCATGGGCGTCGATATTATCATCGTGGCGACCACTAAATACGCGAGACGCCACTCCCCCTGCACCAGCAGCAAACCGCGCAGAAAGAATGCATCCAGGTAGTCCAGAGTACCGGAGCATTCCAAGAGTGGCTTCCAGGGGGGTAAAATATTCCGGGGACCCCCCTTCTAAGGTCTGAATACCCGCAAAACAGCGGGAGATTTAATTGTATGCAATGCAGCCATTGCGATATGGCCCCACCAATATAACCAGACAAACGATGACAGAAAGTCATGTAATTTCTTGGGTATTTGGTAAATGCCTATAGGCGCGGCCACCCCATAATTTGGAATCAGGAAAAACATTACAAACCCCAAAATAGCCATGCCAGTCACGGCCAGCAAACCAAATCCATGCACCATCCCTGGTAAACCACCTCGCATCCCACTGGGTGGCAGCCTTCTATCTGCCAGTCCCTTTATATCGGTGCATATATTTTCTAAATACTCCCCACTATATGGGAAAAGGTGCGAACGCAGCTTCTTAATGCGTACAATTTCGAGCCAAAATGCCAGAATAACTAACGTCGCAAACATGCCAACCCACATGTGCGCATGAAATAGCAAGTGCCGAAATGGAAGCTCACCAACTTTTTTCCATATTGCCTTCATGTCGAGTTCGCTAAAAAGCAGGAAAGTCACTACCAACGCAAATCCCACATGTATCCATCGCGTACTTCTTGGCCATTCTTGAATCTCTTCAGACATGCAAAACTCCGTAGTTGGATGATATAAATTGTAAAATTAAACCGGTTATTCGCAGATATAATATTAACAGGTGACGCTGAATGTTGCAATCGTCAGATGTGTTTTTTCATGTTACTGCAAACCCCTAAACATAATAATTAGCTGTCATGGGCGGAAAGATGCACTCGCACATTAAAGGTCATGTCGTGTTTGGGCATTTTTTTGCGAAATGGGGGATAACTGGCGATTTCTACGGCTTTGAGTGCCGCACGATTAATGGCACCAATGCCGCTGCTTTGGGCGACATGCGCAGAAAGCAGATGACCGGATGGCGTCAGGCGAAAGGAGATCACCGCGGTGCCGCTGACATGCATCATGCGGACGGAGTCAGGCACACGCGCGTTGGCCTGGACCCGCGCACGCAGCATGGCTGCGTAGTTGTCGATGGCGGCCTGCCGTGCTGCTGGACTCGGTGCCGGTGGCGGCGGTGGCGCAGGCGGCGTCACCGGTGGAGTGTAAACCGGAGCCTGCGGAGCGGGCGTTTTGGCGAGCAACGGCTTGGGCGGCAACGGATGATGCTGCACCGGATGCGGAATCGGTCGTGGCGTTGGTTTGGGCACGGGTTTCGGAATCGGCTTTGGTTGCACCACGGGCTTTGGCGGCGGCGGAGCCGGCTTGGGTTTCGGCGGTGCCGGCTGGATCATGTGGATCGCGATGATCCTGGGTTTTGGCTTGACCGTCACCGGCTGGGACAAATTGGAATAAATCAATCCGCCAATCATCAGCGCCTCCAGCACCGCGCCGACAATCAGTGCTCGCCCAAAATGATCCTTTTTGAATCGCACGGGCTGCATTGGGGAAGGTAGCGTGGATGTATTCATGGGTGTTCAATGTCCTCGTTGTGCAGATGTCCTTGATCGGGTAGATCGGTCATGGTGAATTTGCGCGGACTCAATGGAGCTTTCCCTCATTGGCTTCATAACTGGCGATGGTCACCCCATGGACCTGGGCGTAGTGACGCAGGTATGCCATGAAGCGGTCATAGCTCTTCACGCCCTTGCTCGCGATCCACTCCTGCTTCAACTGCTCCGGACCGCCAACCTTGAGCAGTGAGGTCGGCGTGAAGGCATGCTGCTGACCGATGGATGCCAGATGCTGCCCATGGAGGCCGATATGCGCTTTCAGCCAGGCGGGGGTGAGGATATGACCCGTGGCACCTGCTTCCCGGCGCAGGAGCGTGCGATCCGTGCATTTGCCGGGATTGAAGGTGACGGGGACCTGAATAGGTATGACCTTCGGCGTTGGGGCGAAGTGGGGATGCCTGGTCCATATCCCCGAGAGGACCGCCGCGTTTTCGTCCCACTGGGACATGGGCGGCAGCCCCAGGGTCGCCTCAATGGTCTTGACGATATTGACCTGGGAGTAAAGATGGGTGGCCAAAACGCCTTTTTTGATCCAGGGACCCATGGCCAGTGCCAGCGTCCGATGCGCATTGATGTGATCGGCACCGGACTGGGCATCGTCTTCGGTCAGGAACACGACCATGTGCTTCCATTCCGGGGTGGTGGACAGATAGTGGATGAATTTCGCCGTCGCATAATCGCTGTTGGCGACGAAGTAATCGGGGGTGTAGTAACAAGGCGCCAGACCAGCGGTATGGTCGTCGGGCAGCCAGATATACACAAAGTGCGGGAATTTCGCCGCCGGATGCTTTTGGAGCCAGCCGATAGCCAGCTTCACCCGGTCGGTGTCGAGGATCATCCGGTCCCAGGAAGGATAGCTCCTGGCCACATGGACCCTGAGCGCTGAGCGGATCACCCCATCCCGGGCGCGGGTGATATCTTCGCCGAAGTCCTCGAATGACACATGGCTTTGCAGGAGATCGTTAAAGAGATACAGACGTTCCGGATAACTGATCCACGGATTGGTGAAGTCCCCCAGTTTCTCGTAATAGTGATAGGGATTGTGGGCGCCGGGCGCTTCGGGTTTTAAGGAAGCCGATCCGCCGGGTCCGGCGTTCCAGAGCAGGCCTCGATTGGAGTAATACTCAGGCCACAGGCGCTGGACAACATCAGAGTCGGAGGCACCGTCCACCCATTGATGCCCTTGCGCAGTGACTTCGCCATCGGCCATGAAGTTGACGAAAAGCGCATAGTGATGGGCGAGCTTGTATAGATTGGGCAGTTCTTTCTGGTTATAGAGATCAAAATGGGGGTCCGCCCACTTCCCGGCCGCTGGGTAATCTCCGAGATCCTCATCGAAGGTCTTGTTCTCCCGCAGGATGAAGACCACATAGTGGATATGTTTTTTAAGAAAGGCGGTGGTTTGGACATCCTGCGTGTGCTGCGCTGTGCGCTGAGACAGGGCGAATCCATCGTTGTGGAGGGAGTCCTGGGTCCACTGAGCGAGATGCGTGGGGAGTTCGGACAGTTCCACCTTCTGCAGGACCCCGTGCATCATATTGCCAATATACTGCCATTGGAGATTGGGGCCTGAGCCCAGACCCTTGGCGCAGGTCACATAGAGGGCGCCATCGTTTACTGCCAGTGCTGTGGGATACCACGCGGTGGGGATCAGTCCCAAGCGTTGGCCGGTATGAACGTCGTAGACGGCTACATCATTGTTCCCGGCATTGGCGACGAAGAGCTTGCCGTCGGCGACGGCAAGCCCGTCCGGATAACTGCCGGGCGGCGCGTTGCGGTAGGGATTATCGTTGATAATGCGCACCGACTGCAGCGTCTGCGTGCTGATTTCGACCACCTTGTCGATGTTGGCGTCGGCGACAAAGACGTCGGGGCCGCCGGGCACTGCCACCATCGCGCTGGGATGTACGCCAGCGGCGACGGTAGAAGGTCCCACAGCATGGCCAGTGGCGACATGACCGAGCACCCGGAAGGTTTGACGATCCAGAACGGTCACGCCGTTGCTGCCCCAGTCGCTCACCACCAGTCGCCGCCCCTGATCGGCGAGGGCGACGGCAAAAGGATAGGGACCCGCGTTCACATAATCCGTTTTGCCGCTGGCGATATCGATGCGAACCAGGCTATTGGCCAGCATACCGGTGACATAGAGGTGATGGTTGTCGGGGCCAATCACTACGGAGTCGGGATAAAACAGATACTTCTTTTGCTGGTCGCCCTGGTATTGGTAGGGATACTGATTCCTGGGGAAAGATTGCCATTGCAGGAGGTACTGACGGATGACGCGCGCCTTGCCGTCTTTGCTGCGCAGGGCGATGACCTTATCGGAATCGCCGCCCGTGGCGTAGAAAACACCGTCAGGTCCCGCCGTCAGGCCCTGGAAAAAATCGCTGTGAGAAAGCAAAGTGGTGGGAATGGCTATCGGATTACTTTCCGCCGCAAGAGTGGCCTTGGCCTGAGCAATTTTCTGCACGGCGTCTTCCTTGGGCACATAAACCGTACCAGTGGCGCCCGTATGAAGAGGATTCAGCGCAATCCCGCTTCCGCCGCGGGTGGCCAGGGCAACGGGCTTAGTAGGAACGATCTTGGAGAACGCCGCCAGACGATCTATGCGTTTGAGGGTTTGTGCGTCATAAAAGGTGAGGGTCTGGAAGGGCGTGGCGCCGTTGGCAAGCACCGCGACCTGGTTACCGCGTATGGCGAGCATCGTGGGCAGATTTGGGGTCCCATTCAAGCGGCCTACAGGGGCAACCGCTCTCCCGGTGGGTAGTATGGCTTTGGGAGGTGTCGCCTTCACGCCGTTCATCGCCGCCAATTCGGACGGGTATTCTGCTGGACTATCCAGAAAAGAACCGGCCAAAGCCATTCGGCTCAGAGCCAGAGCGGAAATTGCGCATAGCATAGTTAAATGAATCGGCCGGACCATTATTTTATTTCCTCATTATGATGCAAAGACTAAGGGCATTTTACTTGCCAGAGGCTCGATAACTACCCTTTGTCAAATCATGACGGCATAACTTGACAAAGTGCGCTGCGTCACAAGACGCAGCGCAGAAAACCGGCTTAGAATTTGGCCGCTACCGTCACAAAATACTGCCGTGGAGCTCCCGGATCAGCCAGAATGGCGCCGGCACTGTTACCACCGAAGTACCCACCACTGGTGATGTACTCAATAGGATTATACTGGGCATCAAAGAGATTATATATTCCCACGGAGAGCTTCACGTCTTTCAGAGTGGGGATGTATTGATTCAATCGGGTCGTTTTTATCCCAAGGCTAAGGTTGGAGACATTGTATCCCGGCTGCTTCTGGTGCGACGGCGCACCGGTCACGTTGTTGAAGAGATACTGTGAACTGGTGTACTGATCCACAAACTGTGGGGAGAACAGGAATCCATGATAGTAGTACCGATAGTCAATACCAGCGCTCATAGTGAGGTCGGGGCTATAAGATACATTGGCGCCATATAACGTCGTACCACCACCCTGCGGAGTATATGAGGTATAGTACGAATGATTGAGTGCCAGATTGGCGAACAGGTGCCAATTCCAGGAGGGGTTGTCGGCAATGGCGATATTCACGCCATTCACCACCGCATTGGCCGAAGCAAACTTGGTCTGTGCGATGTTTGTCAGATAGGTCGCTATGGTCTCATTGGCCAAGTGATCATAATAGTAGTTGATGTTGAACGTGAAGTTATGCAGCAACATCCAGTTATGCACTAAAAATTTGGCTCCGACTTCATAATCTGTGCTTTTTACCGGCTTCAAACTGTTGAAGTCTATGCTGCCTCCGTGGCTGTTATAGGCGCCAAAGTTATTGTCGGTGGGATTTTGATAAGACTGGGCATAATGGGCATATAGTGAGCCCCACTTTACCGGGGCAAAGCGAACTCCAACCGAAGGTTCAAGACCGGATATGGTATCCGCAGCACTGTTGATCAGCGTCTGATTTTGGGCACCTGCAGGAAGATTGGTGAATACCTGATTCCCATTATTGTACATTTGGGTCTGGTACTGGACCGCAGCGACGCCCGGCGTTATCTTTAAACCGGATAATGGCGTAATCGTATCCTGAACAAATCCCGCCAAATAGTTGTTATAAAGAACGTCACTATTGTATTGACTGGGAAACGACGGACTGGTGCCTAGGAGCGTATTATACCCTGCATATCGGCTGGTATACTGCTGATGAATCCACGACCCTCCAGCCTTCAGAAGATTCACCGGCAACTGCCAGTCGAAATACAGTTTGTCCCCATAGGTATCCGATGTCGGATCGTAGTACTCGGAATTCGCGCTGCTTCCCGGCGTGTAATTAGTGATGCGATAATGGAGTCTGTAACCATGGCGATACCAGGCCATCTCATGCAGCGTGATTTCCTTGCTGAGCTGGAGATTCAGCTTGGAGTAAAGCATGTAGTCTTGTACTTTCAATTGCTTAAACCAGATAGACTCGGGAAGTGATGCGTAAAACCCGCTGGTCTGCTGACTGTACAAAGGTGCGTTGGCATTCAAGCCCTGGGTAGTGATGCCCTGTATGGGGGTAACTGGTATAAAGTTGGGCCTGAATTCGCGCGAACTGTCCACGTAACCGCCGAGACTAAAGGTGCCGCCCTTAAAGGTCTTTACCGCCTTGCCAAAATAGGCGAAGGACTGGGATGGGGCACTGAACGAACCCGTGCGGAAGGTGTTGTTTTTCGTATAGCCCCCAGCCAGGACCGCGGACCAGCCATCGTACATCCCCGTTTTGAGATCGAAGTTATAGCCGAGCGTGCCGTTACTTCCAAAGGTAGTACCTATCTCGGCGCTCGGTTTTACGGATGGCTGCAACGGTACAAAGTTGATGGTGCCACCGATACTGTCGAACCACCGACCGGCGGGATTTCCAGGACCATAGGTTACGTTGATGCCATGGATCATCTGCAGAATAGGAATTTCGTTGGAATCCCAACCACCATTATGCGAAATCAGGTTGTTCATGGGGATCCCATCAAACAGCACCGTCAAGCCATTGCGCTCGACGTCACCATTCACGGATGACCAACCCACCTTCACGCCGCGCACAGCAATTTCATAGCGCGCGGTCGAGGCGATGCCACCATATCCACGTACAGCGACGCCGGGTGCCAGAGAGAGCGCTTGCGCCGCCCCTGCCGCAGGGCCTACACCCTGAATTTCACGCTTCCCAAGAACCGCCTGAGATTGCGTGGACTCAAAAACTTTCTTTTTGGTCAGCTTGCCGTCGGTACTGGCCAGCGCCTTAGCAGATTCAGAAAACGCGTTGGCCGAAGCGCTTACTTCGCCAACACTGGTGGATTGGCCGCCTGAACTATGCCCTTGAGAAACGTCGATAGCAGGCGCCGAATTGGCACCATAGGCCGCTGTTAAAGTGCTCAAAGTACAAAGCCCCGCAGTACACATTGCGAACAATAACGGGTTCATACGATACCGCTTATTCATTTCTGGCTCCTGTATAAGAATATGCTCGCATAAAATTACACGATTTCATTATGTTGCCCAAGCAACAGGCGAAATGGTACAGGAGAATTGTGACACCATGATTACGCTATAATGACCATAATATGACATTCCGACATTTAAAAACCGAGGCGAAGGAATGTTTCGCCTCGGCTAACCGCATTACGTCGTGATGCTATAAATACGTTTAATTATCATATACTTGGCAACAAACACGGCTAAGCATGAAAATCACACCTAGCCATAATGGAACGTGGCGTCTACGCAAAATGCCCTTCAAGACTGACATAAACCGCCCGAGGCATACCAGGATCCGCTAACATCTGGCCGGCCACGCCATAATAACCACCGCCGGAGATGTATTGATAACTGTTATATTGCTTGTTGAGCAAGTTCAACACATCCACGTTCACTGACAATTTGTGCAAGCCAGCAAACAGATATTGATGCCCAATATTCACTCTCAAGGCCGCGTTCCAAATGCCAAAAGCAGGCAACTTTTGGTTGGTTGGAGCCCCGGTATTGTTGTTGTAGATATTCTGGGCACCAGTGTATTGCCACCATATTCTGGGCTCATAAACCACCCCGGCGTGGTACCATTGGTAATAAGCGCCGATGTTCGCCGTCTGTGCAGGGACATCGGATACCGGCATCCCATCATAGGAAACTCCATGTGGATTCACATAGTTCGAATACACGGCCTTTTCAAAACTGAGGTTAGAAAAGACATATAGATTGTACAGCGGATTGTCATCGAAATACATATTAACGCCGCTAAATGTCGACGATCCTGATGCAAACTCACTATACAGATGGCTTACCACGGGGATGGGGATGATCTCGTTGGTGTCATTCAAGTGATAATAATTGGCACCGAACGAGGCATGGTTGAGAAGTCCGTCATGGGGCACATATGCCTTGACCCCGAACTGATATTGCGAGGAGGATTGCGGCTTCAGTGAAGACGCCAGCATATGCGCATAGGTCCCGGTCGCCCCGGCCGGCGCCTTGTATGCGGTGGAATAGTTGGCATAAACCGCCACATCCGGAATAATTTTCCAATTGACGCCGATCGATGGTTCCACGTCCGTGAAGTTGGTGGAGGAATTAGGCTGACGATCCCCGCTTGTACCATATGAATTAATCCCATTGTTATACCCATTGAGGGGGAACTGGGCTGCTTCATTGTTGACATAGTTGGTATTAAATGTCACCACCCGCAATCCTGGGGTGATACGCACATTCCTGACGGGTTGTATGTCATCCTGAATAAAAGCCGCCAAGTCGGTCATATACATGTAGGAGCTATGAGAGTCACCATTGGGTACCGCAAGACTGCCATATACCGGTGCTCCATTTATGAGGCTGGCCTGTGTAGGATTGTAAAACTCGAGGAGCGAATTGTATTTGTTGTTGATGAAATAGCCCCCAAACGAAACGCTATTCCACGGCAAATGTTCGGTAAAGTACAGTTTGTCGCCATAGGTATCCGACTTTGCCAAGTAGTATTGGTTCAAGGCAACATTACTATACCCACCAGTATAGTAGTTATAGTGCAGATGCTCGCGCGAACCATGACGGTACCATAACAGATTGTGCAGGGTCAGATCGCGCGACAAGTGGTCAAAAAACTTCGAGTACAGAATATAGCTAGTATTGAACGCCTCCTTCCAGTATTCAGAATAAGGCAAAGTGGTATAAAACCCCGTGGTCTGCTGACTGTAAATGGGCCCAGGGATTGGGTTTCCATTGGCGTCTGTCCCGTTAACGGTGACATTGGAATTGGGAGAAACAGGGATACCCAATGGTCGATATGAGACCCCTCTAGCGGCGTATGCACCAAAGCTAAAATGGCCGCCATGGAATTTTTTTATGACTTTCGCAAAATAGGCGTAATTATTGCTGGGATTGTTGAAACCATAGCCGGTCAGGTAATTGCCGGCGCTCGTCATGCCGCCTGCGATAATGGCCGACCAACCATCTATGTTGCCGGTACGTACATTAAAGTGAATGCCACGCGTATTGAAGCTGCCGTAGAATCCTCCGATACTGGCGCCCGCTTTTGCGGTAGGTTGTAATGGAATAAAGTTAATGGATCCCCCGATATTGTTGAACCAGCGATTTATCGGATACCCAGGGCCATAAGTGACGGCAATACCCTTGATCATGGACATCTGTGGCACCTCTGGGGAGCCCCACACACCATACGCAGGGTCGACCATGGGGACACCATCAAAAGTGACCATGACCGTGCCGTCATTAGCATTGCCAGCGATATTGCTCCATCCGGTCTTCATGCCATTAATACTGATCGTCGTTCTAGAGCCTCCGGCTGGCGAGTCGGTTTGTGTGTTCACGCCAGGGGCGACCGCCAGTGCCTGGCCAGCACCGCCTGCCGGTCCGGCGGTCTCCATTTGTTTCTTACCAATCACCTTGACGGATTGGGTGGACTCGAAGACTTCCTTTTTGGTGGGCACTTTATCCAGGGTATTCAATGCCAGCCCGGCAGACACCCGCCCAACATTAATTGCGCCACGAGTAGGAGCAGAAGTGGTGGGCGCGGTGACCCCCCCGGCTTGAGCCGCCGCCATGACGGTAATGTTCAGTGCGCCCGTGGCAGCAATAGCCACCATCAGAGGTTTTAACGGCAGTTTCTTGTACATCTCATACTCTCCTTTATTTCAGTGGGGTTTTGCGGCAATACCAATATCACTGACCCCTGCCTTCTGGCAGACATCCATGACGTGGACGAAATCTTGAAACGGTACGGCCTTATCGGCCGCTATGGTGATCTGGGTCTTGCCGGGGTTGCCGTCGCACGCCAGCATTTTTTGTAATGCGGCCAAAGCATAGTGATGGCCCTTCACATTCACCGTGCCATCTTTCTCGATATTGATGGTGTAATGCGGGTGCGGCAGCAGCTTCGCCTGGCTGGATGCCGGGAGCTGGAGGTTCAGCCCCTTGTCAGGAATCATCTGGATGGTGATCATGATGAAAAACACCAGCAGAAAGAGCATGATGTCGATCATCGGGATGATCTCGACCCGGCCCTTCTTCCGCTCGAAGTAGCGACGTTCCATCAGCCCGCCCTCACCACGGCAGCCGCCATCTTTGGCGTCGAGGTCTGGATATTCCCCGCACCGTCGGTGATAGGGTGTCCGTCCATGCGGTTGAGCAACATGGTCTTCACCGAATCCAGTTGCAGCAGGATCTGCCGCACCTGATTATTAAAGGCATTGAAAGCCACTAAGCCGGTCATAGCGATGAAAAGGCCGGTGGCGGTGGCGACCAAGGCATCCGCCACCCCGCCCGTCACCGCCGTCGGTGCGTGCCCTGGTGCAGCCAATATGGAGAAGGCGTGAAACATACCGATGATGGTGCCGAAGAGGCCCAGCAGCGGCGCCAGGGTGATGATGGTGTCCAACACCCACAGGCGACGATCCAGTTGCGGCGCCATGACCAGGATGCTCTCCTCCAGGCGGCTGGCGAGTGGATCGCCCTGCACATGCCCAGAATGGCTCGCCGCCGTTTTCAAAAGCGCCGCCTCCGGCAAGTCGCCTGCGTCATCCGCGAGGGTTTGCAGGGCGTCTCGATCCAATCGCCCGTGCTGGGCGAGCTCCTGCACAAAAACGGTACCGCGCAGGATGGTGCGGCGTAGATACCAGAAGCGGTCGACAATGACACCCAGGGCGACCACAAGAAGACCAGCGAGTACATAAAGCACACCGTCAGAGTAATTGGCGAGATGGATGAGGTAAGCGGTATTCATCAATAAAACTCCCGAAATATCAGAAAGAAGCGGCGCCGAAGCGGCGCGCAGAAGAAGAAAAATCGGTGAAGGAGGTGTTGTGCCGGAACGTATCGGGGGGATTGAACTGATAGCCGCGTCCACGGAGCGTAACGATGCAGTCGTCGAAACCGAGGAAACTCAGGCGACTGCGTAAAGCGCTGACCGCCATGCAAGCATCGATGGCAGATGTTGACTCCGCTGCGGCCAAAGTTTTCTGCAAGAGTTTCAGTGACAAGACACACTGGGGATGGCTCCAAAATAAAACCATTAACTCAAACAGCGCGTCTTTTATAGCGACAGAGCGTCCCGCGCTACTTAAT
>JAKAFG010000200.1 GCA_021818125.1 Pseudomonadota bacterium
CAAACCTGCCATGTAGGCAAAAGCCAGCAGATGCGGCACATGGCTGGTGGCGGCCAAAGCATAATCGTGAGCTTCAGGTGTCATTTGGACGATGGTGGCTCCGAGCATTTGCCAGAATGTGCGCATAACCTCCAGGGATCCACCTGCCTGGTCCGGCGACGGGGTCAAAACCACTCGTGCGCCCTGATAGAGTCGCTTCCGAGCTGCACTGAAGCCGGTTTTTTCACCACCCACCAAGGGATGTGCCGCCACAAAACGATCCCCTAAAAGCTGAGCACCGAGTTGCGCTACCGGCGCCTTGACGCTCGCGACATCACTAACCACTGCCGTTGGAGACACCAGACGCGCCACCTCTGGCAACTGCGCCATGAGCATCTGTGGAGGCGTGGCCAAAATGACTAGGTCAGCGTCCTGCAGTGCTGGGGCAAGGACATGACTCAGCGTGATCTGCCACTTACCTGCTGCCTTACGAATCCGCCTTGCCTCTTCCTTATCCGCGACCACGCCCCAGACCGTTCCACTGAAATCCGTCGCGCGCAGGGCTTTGGCGACACTCCCCCCTATCAGGCCGAGGCCGACAATGGCGACCCGATGGAAGGGAAAGTCTGGCATGCTAGAGTTCGCGGCCGATGGCCTCGGCAATCTTGCGCAGATCACCCATCAGCGTCATGAGTTGCTCCGGACTCAGGGCCTGATCGGCATCGCACCAAGCTTCTTCGGGACAGGGATGCGACTCCACCAGCAAGCCATCCGCACCAGCCGCAATGGCTGCCTTGGACAACTGCGGCACCAGCCAAGCCTTGCCGCCAGCGTGGCTGGGGTCGACGATAACCGGCAGATGCGTCTCCCGCTTGAGGACCGGAATAGCGGTGACATCAAGGACATTACGATAGGCCGTCTCAAAGGTGCGAATACCGCGCTCGGCGAAAATAATCCGGTGATTGCCGTGAGCAGCTATATATTCTGCCGCCATGAGCCATTCCTTAATGGTGGCACTCAGGCCACGTTTAAGAATAACCGGCACATCCAGGCGACCGACTTCTTTG
Organism: Pseudomonadota bacterium; assembly: GCA_021818125.1. GTDB lineage: Bacteria > Pseudomonadota > Gammaproteobacteria > Acidithiobacillales > Acidithiobacillaceae > Acidithiobacillus. Next base: position 1,047 of record JAKAFG010000200.1, read on the forward strand.
AGGAGATCAAAATTCTGCATGTTGCGCGTGCCGATCTGAATGATGTCCACCCCTTTTTCGAGGAAAAGATCAATCTTGCGGACATCCATCAGCTCAGTGACGATGGGCAAACCGACGGCATCCGCAGCGGCCCGAAAATAATCCAGACCTTCATCGCCCACGCCCTGAAAAGTATAGGGGCTGGTACGGGGTTTGAAAGCTCCGCCACGCATCAGGCGGCAGCCCGCCGCCTTAACGGTCTCTGCGGAGCTGCGCATCTGTTCAGGTGTTTCGACCGAACAGGGGCCAGCGATCACTTGAATCTGCCTGCCGCCGATAGGAATACCACGCACCTCGATCACGGTGTCGGTGGATTTGAACTCGCGACTAACGAGCTTGTAGGGCTTCAGAATGGGCATGACCTGTTCCACAGCGGGCAATGATTCCAAGGCTCCCTCGGGCAACAACCGTTCATCTCCTAACAGGCCCACCACCGTGCGCTCGGAACCGGTACTGACCATGGGCTGCAGGCCAAACTGGCGGATACGCTCCAGCAACTGCTCCATCTGCTCTGCGGTAGCTTGTGGTTTAACAATGACGATCATGAAATTACAGGACCTCGCCCAGCATTTTTAGAAAACGTTGATTTTCCACCGGCAGACCAACACTGACCCGCAGATGATCCGGCATACCGTAAGGGGTAAGCGGCCGGATGATCACGCCCCGATGCAACAGCGCGTCGTAGACACGCTGCCCACCCCCCGGTACGGCAAAGGCGGTAAAGTTGCCTGCAGGCGGCAGGATTGTCAATCCAAGATTACGTAATCCGTCGCGGAGAGCCACGATCCCTTGGCGATTGTTGGCCAGGGTAGCCTGTAGATGAGCGCGGTCGGTGAGCGCAGCGTGCGCTGCCACCTGCGCTAACGTATTAACATTAAAGGGCTGACGAACCCGCTCCAGCACCGCTATCAGGTCGGGGTGGCCGATGCCGTAACCGCAACGCAGACCTGCCAGCCCATAGGCCTTAGAAAAGGTCCGGGTAACCATCAGGTTGCTGAAGCGCCGCAGCCACAGCTTCCCGTCAGGATAATCCGCGGTATCCATCAGTTCCAGGTAAGCCTCATCCAGCACCACCAGGGCATGTGAGGGCACGCTATCGATAAAGGTCTCCAGTGCCTCAGCTGCAAGGTAGGTACCCGTGGGATTGTTGGGGTTGGCGATAAACACCAGCCGGGTTTTTGCGTTGAGCAGGCCCGCCATGGCATCCAGGTCATGACCGTAATCCCGCGCAGGGACAATCCGCACGGTCGCTCCACTCGCCTGCGCGGCAATGGCGTAAGCAGCAAAGGCATACTGGGAAACAATCACCTCGGTACCCGGCCCGGCAAAAGCGCGTACAGCAAACTCCACCACCTGATCAGAACCATTGCCGAAGATAAATTGCCGCGGCTCCAGATCCAACTGTTGTGCCAGCAGTGCGCGCAATTCCGGCGCCGATCCCTCGGGATACAGGGCCAGGGTGGGCAGCGCATCGCGGATAGCTGCTAGCGCCGCGGGGCTCGGTCCCAGCGGATTTTCATTGGAGGCCAGCTTGATAGCATCACGGATGCCCAGTTCCCGTTCCAGTTCCGCCAAGGGTTTACCCGGCTGATAAGGACGCAAGTCAGACACCCCCGCTGCCGCATATTCTAGATATTTATTGCGCATTAAAATACCGCCCTGGGATAACTGCCGAGACAACGATAGAAAGACGCCTGTTGCGCGAGGGCATCCAGCACCGGTGCAATGGCGGCGTCTTGACGATGACCGAGCAGATCGAGATAAAAGACGTACTCCCAAACAGCGGAGCGTGCCGGTCGCGACTCAATGCGCGTGAGGCTGACCCCCGCATCGGCCAATGGCGACAGCAGCGCATGCAGGCTCCCTGGGCGATTGGCCGCGGCTACCACCAGACTGGTCTTGTCGTTCCCTGTGGAGCGGGTACTGATCTTACCGATCACCAAAAAGCGCGTGGTGTTCTCGGGATTGTCTTCAATACCGGCGGCCAGAATATCGAGGCCGTAAGCCTCCGCAGCCACCGTAGTGGAAATAGCACCACCCTCGGCATCTGCTGCCGCGCGTTCAGCAGCCACGGCATTACTGGGGACGTCTACCAATTGCACCTGCGGCAGATGTGCGGCAAGCCACTGGCGACATTGGGCGCGGGTCTGGTAGTGCACATAGACCCGCTGGATCGCATCCATAGAGCATTTAGCCGCCAGATTATGGACGATGCGTAACTGCACCTCACCGCAAATATGCAGCGGATAATCCAGTAGCAGATCGAGGCTGAGATTGACGGAGCCCTCGGTGCTGTTTTCCACCGGTACCACGCCGAACTGCGCCTGCCCACTGTCCACCAAACGAAAAATCTCGGCAATCCCCGTGGTGGGTTGCAACACCGCAGCCCGCCCGAAATGCTTTTGCGCCGCCATTTGCGTGAAGGTGCCTGCCGGCCCGAGATAAGCCACCTGTAACGGCTCTTCCAGGGCCAGGCCAGCAGAAATGATTTCGCGAAAGATAGTGGCGATTTGCTCCGCAGAGAAGGGGCCGGGATTCTCGGCCATCAGCCGACGGAGAATTTCGGACTCCCGATCAGGATGGTAGAAATTTGTCTCATCAGCGGCGCGTTTGACTTCACCTACTTCGGCCGCCAAGCGGCCTCTCTCTGCCAGCAAATGGAGGATTTCTCCGTCTACGGCATCAATAGCGGCGCGCAATTCAGGCAACGTTCGTACAGTCGCGGACAAGCTGCCTCCCTAACCCTGACGGCGGGCAAAATCCCGCATGAAGTCGACCAGCGCCCGCACCCCGGCCTCCGGCATGGCGTTGTAGATAGAAGCGCGCATACCACCCAGCAGGCGGTGCCCCTTGAGCTGGAGGAGCCCCTGCTCATCCGCCTCTTTCAGGAATACCGCGTCCAATACCGCATCGTG
>JAKAFG010000201.1 GCA_021818125.1 Pseudomonadota bacterium
GAGTGCGCCAATTGATGCTGCAAGCGGCTGGCAATCATCTGCGGCGGGGTGCCGATCCAGCGGGCGTCCCGGTAGGCCAGCAGGCGCTGTGGCTCCTGATAGAGCAAATGATATTGGTAGGCGTCCGTTTTCAGCCAATGCGCGGCGCTGACCCGAGCCAAACGCAGCACGGGCAACGTCGTCGTTGTGCCCGTGCTGCTGGCCAGAGGGGCGGGATGCGGCGGCGGCGTAATATCGTAGGGTGTCTGCCAGGGGGCACTGCTGGCACAACCAGCGGCGAGCAGAACCATGCCTGCCAGCACCATGCGTTTTCCCGCGGGTGAATATTTAGAAAGAGGGTGTTGCATGCGCTCAGTTTCCTCCTGCGGAAAAGCCCGATTCACCCGGTCCCGGCGGCGGGCCCTGGTTGCCGTAGAGCAATGATTGCGGGGAGCGCTGCAGCGAATGGCTGAGATCCGCTAACGCCGCACTGCTGGTCATCAGGCTTTGGGTAAGGCGATTCACCTGCGGCAGGGTGTCATAATTGAGCGTGTTCACCGCCCGCTCTCCCGCGACACTGAGTCCATGCAGTGACTTGGCGGCCTCCGCCGTATCCGCCAGCGGCGCTTGCGCCGCCACGGTCAGCGCATCGAGATGGGCGATGAGCAGATGGCTCGCCACCATGGTGGACTGGGTGGCAGCAACCATGGCAGGCAGGGCTTTAATGGTCGGCAATAATGCCGTCTCCATCTGTACCAACTGGTCTGTGGCCTGGTCCACATGGGCTAGCGTCCGCGCAAAATGTGTGCGATTTTTATCAGTTAAAAGTGAGTTCAGGCGGTCAGCCAACTCGTTGCTGCGATTCACCAGCGATTCGCCCTTACGGGATAGCACCTCAAAAAAGCTGGGATGCATGGGGATTTCGGCCGGTCGACCGGACATCCTCGGCAAAGGTGCGAAGTCAGTGCCGTGATCGGTCAGGGACAAATAACTCAGCCCGGTCACCCCTTGCGGCGCCAGTTCGGCGAAGGTCGCCCGGGTAATGGGCGTCGCCCTATCCACCTTGATCCGCACCCTGATCATGCGCGGATTCGCCGGATCCAGACCAATCGCGATCACGTCTCCCACCCGTACACCTTTGAAGCGCACCGGTGCCTGAAGGGTGAGGCCCGCAACACTGTACGGGGATAGCACATCGAAGGTGATGCCTGGCTGCTCACTACGATGCATCCACAATCCGACTACGGCCACTCCGACACCCAGTACGGCCAAAAAGATGAGTGCTACCAGCGCGTGCGCACGGCTCTCCAAGAGAAACTCCTTTGCAATATCAGCGGCTATTGGAGCACAGGACGGACGCCAAGCCAATCACCATCTGATACGCGCACAGATGAGCGCATGGATTGACTTGCCACAAGACCCATGCCTAAATGGCGGAAAACTACTGGAACCTCGATTCTCTATGGACTTTGACATCCTCCGCCGTACCATGATTGACACCCAGATTCGCACTTGGGATGTGCTCGACCCCCGTGTGCTGGGGACTGTTGCGCAGGTGAAACGTGAGTTTTTCGTGCCGACCCCATATCGGCATTTGGCTTTTGCTGATTTTAATTTACCTCTGGGGCATGGCGAGATCATGTGGACGCCGAAGATGGAGGCGCGGGTCTTGCAGGAGCTGGATCTGCATGAACCGGATCGGGTCCTGGAGATCGGTACCGGAAGCGGCTACTTGACGGCCCTGATGGCACAACTTGCGGGGATGGTACACAGTGTCGAGGATCGCGCCGACCTCTCCCGAACGGCGGAAGGCCATTTGCGGGTGCAAGGCGTTCAAAATGCCCACCTGCACATTGGTGACGGATCTAACGGCTGGGTAAGCAATGCCCCCTATGATGCCATCTGCATCACCGGCTCCTTGCCGATGCTGCCGGATGCCTTCAAAGAGCAACTGGCGGTCGGCGGACGATTGATCGCCATTCTCGGCACCGGCCCGGCCATGCGGGTGCGGCGCATTTTCCACTCCCAGCCGGGCATCTTTGAAAGCTCGGAACTCTTCGAGACAGAGGTTCCGCCTCTGCGTCACAAGCCGCTGCCTGTCGGCTTCGTATTCTGACTGATCATGCGTATCGAGGCCACGCAGAGCGTTGTCCTCGCCGTTGATCTGCAGGATCGCCTGCTCGGCACCCTTCCCCCCGTGCGACGGGTGCCGCTGCTGCGCAACATCACCCAACTGCTGGAGGCGGCCACGGCCCTCGGGCTGCCCACCCTTGCCACCGCCCAATATCCGCAGGGTCTGGGACCAGTCCGTGAGGATATCCGCGTCCATGCTGCCGATGTCCTGGAAAAGACCACCTTTTCCTGCCTGCGCAGCAGCAACAGTCGCCAATGGCTGGAGGCACAGGACGGGCGACCTCAGGTCATCCTGACCGGTATAGAGCTCCACATCTGTGTGCTGCAAACCGCCCTGGACCTGCAGGCAGGGGGTTGGCAACCGGTGGTGGTGGCCGATGCCTGCGCCAGCCGTGACGCCGAACATCAGCAACCCGCTTTGGAGCGGCTGCGGCAGGCGGGAGTTACGGTCGCCGTCGCTGAGTCGGTATTTTATGAGTGGCTGGACGACGCGGCGCACCCGGCTTTTCGCATCCTTGCCGCCGCCTGGCGTTAGGAGTGCTGCCTTGAGTTCTGTCCCACTGAGTTACCAGATCAGCGCCGCGCCACAAGCACATCTTTTTCAGGTGTCTCTGAGTATTTCCGAACCGGACCCGGAAGGACAGATCCTCGCCCTGCCCGCATGGGTGCCCGGCAGCTATACTATCCGCGATCTCGCCCGCCATGTGACCCAAATCCGCGCAGAGCGTAATGGGCAGGATATCGCCCTGCACAAAACCGGTAAGGACCGCTGGCGTCTCGCTGCGGGGCATGGCCCGGTCGTCGTCCATTATGCCGTGTACGCTTTCGACCGCTCAGTACGCACGGCATATCTGGATGATCAGGGGGGGTTTTTCAACGGCCCGGCCGTCTACTTGCGGGTCCTGGGACAGGAAGACCAGGCGCACGCCGTCCTCCTGGAAGGTCCGGAAGGCTGGCAGGTGGCCACCGCCCTCCCCCGGCAAAGCGGCGTGAGCTGGGGCTGGGGCAGCTTTGTTGCCTCTGAGTATCGCGCCCTCATTGATCATCCGCTGCTCATGGGCACGCTCACTCTGCTGGACTTTTCGGCAGGAGAGCGGCCCCATCACCTGCTCATTCAGGGAATCCATCAGGCAGACCTGCAACGGCTGGGTCCCGACCTGACACACATCTGTGACTGGCAACAGCGTTTCTGGGGCGATGCCGCCTTTGCCGAGTACCACTTTCTGTGCATGACCAGTGCTGATGGCTATGGAGGATTGGAGCATCGCGCTTCCAGCGCCCTCCTCTGCGCCCGGGATGACCTGAGTGGCCGCAACGAAGACCATTATCAGCGCTTCCTGGGTCTGGTCAGTCACGAGTATTTCCATAGCTGGCTGGTGCAGGCCATTCGTCCCGCTGTGCTCAGCGCCAGTGCCCTGGACCGCGAGGCGCCCACCCGCGACCTCTGGGTCTTCGAGGGCATCACCTCCTACTATGATGATCTCTGCCTGCGCCGCGCAGGCCTGACCACGCCCGAGCAATATCTGCGCAGGGTCGGAAAGGAGCTGACCCGTTTGCTGCGCCGCCCCGGACGTTTCCTGCAAAGTCTGGTGGAATCCAGTGAAGATGCCTGGATCAAGCTCTATCATCCCCACGCCAACAGCGCCAACTTTGAGATCAGTTATTATAACAAGGGCGCCATGATGGCCCTCTGTCTGGACCTCAGTTTACGCATCGAGAGTGAAGGCACCCGAAGTCTCGACACCTTGCTCGCCCGGCTGTGGCAAGACTATGGCCGCATCGCTAAACCGCTGCCGGAAGGCCAATGCATCAATCTGGTCGCGGCGCTCGCCGGGCCGACGCTCGCCGCGCGTTTGGAGGCTTGGATTACAGAGAAGACCGACCT
>JAKAFG010000202.1 GCA_021818125.1 Pseudomonadota bacterium
GACTATTCCGGGTATCCAGGTGAGCAATGGTGTATTGATCGGCGCATACCAGCCACCGAGAAAGAGCACCGTCGTCAGCAGGGAAACAAAAATCATATTGGCATATTCAGCCAGGAAGAACAGTGCGAAGGCCATCCCGGAATATTCCACATGGAAGCCCGCCACAATTTCCGACTCCCCTTCCGCTACGTCAAAAGGGGCGCGGTTGGTTTCCGCTATGCCGGAAATAAAATACACCAAAAAGAAAGGGAATAAGGGCAGCCAGTACCAGGACCAGAAACCGCCACCCGCCTGTGCTTCAACGATTTTAGTCAGATTCAGAGTCTGGGCCAGCATCAGCACCCCCACCAAGGCAAAACCCATGGCGATTTCATAAGCCACCAACTGGGCCGCCGCACGCATGGCCCCCAGAAAGGCATATTTGGAATTGGACGCCCAGCCCGCAACGATGATGCCGTATACACCCAGACCGGCAATAGCCGGCACGTAGAGCAGGCCAGCATTCATATTGGAGATAGCCACATCCGGACCAAAAGGAATGGCCGCCCAGACCAGCAGCGCCGGCACAAAAGCCAGCACGGGTGCCGCCAAAAACAAAAAGCGATTGGCGTTGGTAGGAATGATCACTTCCTTAAACATCAGTTTCATCGCATCCGCAATCGGCTGCAGCGAACCTTTGAAACCCACCCGATTGGGGCCCAGACGTACCTGTATATAACCGATCACCTTACGCTCCGCCAGGGTCAGATAGGCCACGCCCAATAGTAGCGGCACCACCACGATAATGATCTTTATCAACGACCAAAGGATCGCCCACCACGCCGTATTCTGAAAATCATCATGCATGGCTCTGCCTCCTAAGCACTGGGCACGGCGGCAGGCAGCGTCGCCATGGTTACCGAGCAGGTCGCGTAAGTGGCACCTAATGCTGCGGTTTCGTTATACCCCATAGGCACCCAGACGGTACCCATCGGAATCCGCACGTCCAGCACCAGAGGCAGGGAGATTCTGCCGCTGGGACTACTGATTTCGACGAAGTCCCCGCTTAGAGCCAGCACCGTAGCCTGATCCGGATGCATTTTCGCCACGGCGGGCTGGGTGAGAGGCGCGGCACGCCGCACCAGTGGATCGCCCTGATAGATGGACCAGTCGCCCAGACGGCATAACCCATCGGCATACATGGGCTCAGGGGTTGACCCCAAAGTGGGGAAGGCATGGAAAGGCGGCACATCCAGCGCATACTCGCCGATTGCGTGCCGCCAAGCGGCAGTCACTTCACTCAGTTCATTAAACTGGAATCCAGACAGCTTAAGGCCATCACCGAGTACGCGCAGTATCTTCCAGGCCGGACGCGCCTCGTCCGGTGTTTTTACCGCTGCCCGAAAGGATTGCAGGCGCCCTTCATTATTAATGAACGATCCAGAACCCTCGGCAAAAGCCGCCATGGGCAAAATCACGTCAGCATACTGCTTCGCTTCGCTGGCAAACTGCGCGATGCTCAGCACGAACTCCGCTTTTTGCAGGGCGGCCAGCGCCGCAACACCGCGCATCGCGTCCATACCAGGCTCTGTCGCGAGGAGCACAAAGCCGCGTATATCCGAGTCCCAAAGGGCATCTGCAGGCAACCCCGACTCATGTGCGGTATGACCACCGGGCAAACGATGAGGTACACAACCACTCAGCCAGGCCCCTGCACTATTAGCCTCTTCCGCCAGCCAACCAACCCGCCCGCCCGCCCGTTCAGCGAGCGTCTCAATCCGGGCAATCATCTCTGCCGCCTGTGGGTGATGCAGCAAGGCGCTGCCAATGAGAATGAGCGGGTTATCTGCAGCAAGCAATTCTCTTGCCACATGAGCGAGCAGATCGTCACTCGCGGTTCCGGAAAGGTCTGATAGGCGGTTGCATAGGGCGTCATAAAGGGCAAGATCCGTACCTGCATCAGCTATCAACTGCGTCACGGGGTAGTTAAAATCCTGACGCAGGCTATCCATGGCAATGACTTTGCCCCCCTGCAATACGGATTTGCGCAACCGATGGTTAGTCAGCGGCTGTTGTTGCCGGGGGAAGGCATGGCAAAGCAGCACGACGGGCTCATGCTCCAGATCTTCCAGCGCCATATTCAAGGCCGGGTAGACCGGCATCGCGGCATCCGCACGAAAATCCTGCTGACGCAAACGGTGGTCCACATGCGGACTACCCAGACCACGCAACAGTGTCTGGAAAAGGAATAACTCTTCATTGCTAGATTGCGCCGAAATAAGTCCCGCCAGCCGCTCCGGGCCGTGCCGGGCGATCACCTGCTCCAGACCAGACAAGGTCGCATCCAGCGCGTCCGCCCAAGAAACCTCGCGCCATTCGCCATCCACCCGCAACAAGGGCCGAGTCACCCGATCTTCGGCCTGCAAACCCGTGTAGGCGTAACGCCCTTTGTCACAAATCCATTCTTCGTTGACCGCCTCATTCGCTCGCGGCAGCGCCCGCAACACCTCACGGCCCAGACTCTGCACGTCAGTATTACAGCCCGTCGAACAATGCGGGCAGAGTCCCGGTGTATGCTTCAACTCCCAGGAACGCGCCTTATAGCGGAAGGGCTTGCTGGTCAGCGCGCCCACCGGGCAGAGGTCAACCATGTTGCCGGATAATTCTGACTGCACCGCCTTGGCGACATAGGTACCAATGGCCATATGCTCGCCACGCCCCGTCGCTCCGAGCTCCATAATCCCGCCGATCTCCTGGCCGAAGCGCACGCAGCGGGTGCACTGGATGCAGCGGGTCATTTCCGTGGCGATAAGCGGCCCGATGTTCTTGTTCTCCACGACCCGCTTCTCTTCCGTGTAGTGGCTGTGCGGATTGGCAAAGCCCATGGTGATGTCCTGCAAAGGACATTCACCACCCTGATCGCAGATAGGGCAGTCCAGGGGATGGTTGATGAGCAGAAACTCCAGCACGCCCTGCTGTGCCATCTTCGCCTTGCGCGAAGCGGTCGCAATCTTCATGCCGTCGGCGACGGGCGTCGCGCAGGCAGGCAATGGCTTGGGGGCTTTTTCTACATCCACCAGACACATGCGGCAATTGGCCGCCACCGACAATTTCGGGTGATAGCAGAAAAACGGAATATAAATCCCCAAAGACCCTGCGGCCTCCATAATGGTCGTCCCCGGCGCCACCTCAATGGCGTGCCCGTCAATTTCGATGTGCGGCATCAGGCAGCTCCCATGCTGATCAGACAACGCTTGTGCTGAATGTGATATTCATATTCTTCGCGAAACAGGCGGATAGAACTGACCACCGGAGCCACGCCACCATCGGCCAGAGCGCAGATGGTGCGGCCCTCGATGCGCGAGCCCACATCCAGCAGCAGTTGCAGGTCTTCTTCGCGGCCCTGACCATTTTCGAGGCGATGCATCACCCGCCACAGCCAACCCATCCCTTCCCGGCAGGGTGTGCACTGACCGCAGGATTCGTGCATATAAAAACGGGCGATGCGCTCCACGGTTTTCACGATGCAGACGCTGTCATCTATGATAATCACCGAACCGGCGCCCAGTGCCGAACCGGCTTTGGAAATGGAGTCATAGTCCATGGTCACTTCCATCATGGCGGTTCCCGCCACCATGGCCGTGCTGGTTCCTCCGGGAATAACCGCCTTCAACTGACGGCCTGGCCGCAGCCCGCCCGCCATCTCCAGCAAGTCCTTAAAGGGCAGACCCATGGGCACTTCATAATTACCCGGCTTCTGCACCTGACCCGTCACCGAAAAAATTTTGGTTCCGCCGTTATTGGGCTTGCCCAAACTCAGGAACCAGTCCCCCCCCCTGGCGATGATGCCCGGGACTGAGGCAAAAGTTTCCACGTTATTGATGGTAGTAGGCCGTCCGTACAAGCCGTAACTGGCCGGGAAAGGCGGCTTGAAGCGCGGCTGCCCCTTCTTCCCCTCCAACGCCTCCATCAGTGCCGTTTCCTCACCGCAAATATAGGCGCCGGCCCCTCGATAC
>JAKAFG010000203.1 GCA_021818125.1 Pseudomonadota bacterium
GACGCCGACCTCACGCAACAGACGCTCGTGATAAGGCAGCGTGGCGTCGCCACTGATACGCAGCTCCTGCAAGCGTTCCTGCAGACCTTTTTGCGCCGCGTCGTGCAAATATTCATCCACGGACTGACCGGCGGGAATGGGGTAGTCGGGGAGTGCATAATGCCCAAGCACCAGCTCCATATTGCAGCGTCGCGCGATTTCGACGGTATTGTCGCAAGCTTCCGGCAGGTCCGCAAAACGCTCTCGCATTTCTTCGGGGTCGGGCAGGCGGTGCTCCGGCGTAAAACGCCGTGGACGGCGCGGGTCGTCCAGGGTAAAGCCCGCAGAAATACACTGCCGCGCATCAAAGGCCGCAAAGTCCGCCGCATCAAGAAAGTGGGCGTTGTTGGTGGCCACCAGCGGTAATCCCAGTTTTTCCGCCAGCGCCACCGTGGCCTGGACCAGGACTTCCTGCCCGGCCTCGCCGTTGCGCTGCACTTCCAGATAAAAACGTTCCGGGAAAAGCTGTGCGTAGTGCTGTGCCCGGCCTTCCGCCTGTTGCGGGTTGCGCTGCAGGGCACGCCCGATTTCTCCCTGGCCTGCCGCAGACAAGGCGATGAGACCGTCGCTCGCGCCCTCCAGCCATGCCGCGTCGATCTGCGGACGTCCGTGGCGACCGCCCTCCAGATAAGCCCGGCTGAGCAGGCGGCTGAGGTTGCCGTAACCGGTTTTATTCATGCACAGCAGGATAAGGCCGGTCGGCTGTTCCGGCTCTGCCGCATCATGCACCCAGATCTCGCTGCCAATCACCGGTTTGACGCCCTGCCCCCGGGCAGCGTTATAGAATTTGACCAGGGCAAAAAGATTGCCATGATCGGTGATCGCCACCGCCGGCATACCGCGCTCCGCACAGCGCCTAGCCAGCGCCTTCACCGGAATAATGCCATCTTCCAGAGAATACTCGGAGTGGACGTGCAAATGGACAAACTGCGGCGCACTCATCGCTGCGCCTCCCAGGCCCGGTCAACGGGTCCGAAGCCGCGCCGATGCAGCACGCAGGGACCCCGAAGCTGCAACGCCTGAAGATGCACCGCCGTGCCGTAACCCACATGCCGCGCCAGCCCATATTGGGGGTAATACCTGTCGAGCAACTGCATCTCCTCATCCCGTGCCACTTTGGCCAGAATACCGGCGGCGGCGATGGCATCCACCCGGCCATCGCCACCCACCAGTGTCTCCACCTGCCAGCCGGGGGGCGGTTGGTTGCCGTCGACAAGAATCCGCTGAGGTCGCCGGGGCAGGCCGGCGATAGCCCGCGCCATGGCACGCAACGATGCCTGGAGAATATTGTAGCGCTCGATCTCCCAGACCGCAGCCCGGCTCACCGACCAGGCCAGGGCCTCACTGCGGATACGCACGGCCCAATGCGCCCGTGCGGCGGCCGTCATTTTCTTGGAATCATCCAGACCATAAAGGGGTGCGCGCAGAATCACCGCCGCAGCCACCACCGGCCCCGCCAGGGGTCCCCGCCCCGCTTCATCCACGCCCGCACACCGGGGTCCATAATGTTCGAGGATTGGGGCACTTTTCATGGATTCACCGGCTTCACGCCAGCATCTCGCGGAGCACCTGCTGCAGTTGCTCGGGAGGATCACCTTCCAGCAGACCGCGCAGTTTCTGCAATTTCGCCACCTGCTCGGGACCTGCCGGACCCAAAAGCGCCGCCAGTGCGTCCGCCACTTGCGAGGGCTCAAAGGCCCCCTGGAGAAATTCTGGGTACACGGACTTTTTCAGCAGAATATTGGGCATGGCCACGAAGGGTGTCTTCACCAATCTTCGGACGAAAGCAAAGGTAAGTGCGTTCAGAATATAGACGACAACTGCCGGGCGCTGCATGAGTGCGGTTTCCAGTGTGGCGGTACCGGAGGCGACCAGCACCACATCAGCGGCCGCTAGCACAGTTTGCGTCTGAGCGACCACCAGCCGTGCATCTTCCGGCCCGGCACCTTGTTTCCAGAGCCGCTCCCAGAGGGGGCGTAATTCCTCCCTGGCCAAGGCCACCAGAATCCGCAGATCCGGCATTTGTTCGCGCAAACGTCGCGCCGTTTCGGCATAACGCAACGCCAGCCGTTCCAGCTCACCACGCCGACTCCCAGGTAAAAGCGCAAGCACCTGGCCGTCTGCCGCCATGTTCAGCGTTGCCCGCGCGTTTTCCCGATTTGGCGCTGCTGCAGTCTGCGCCAACAGAGGATGTGCCAGCACATGCACCGGCACCCCCGCCTGTGCATAAATGGGCACCTCAAAGGGAAAAAGAACCAGCATGTGGTCCACCACGCGCTTGATCTGATGAATCCGCTGCGAGCGCCAGGCCCAGATCTGTGGGCCTACCACATAGAGCACTCGAATGCCCAGTTTTTTAGCCATCTTGGCGATGTGCAGATTGAAAGCCGGATGATCAATCAGCACCACACAATCCGGTCGTTCCGCCTGCAGATGCTGCCGAATCTGCCCATAGAGCCTGCGCAGGTGGCTGTAGTGTCGCAAGACTTCGACCAACCCGATCATCGCCAGCACTTCACCATCGGCAATGTTTTCCACTCCCGCTGCCTGCAGGCGGGATCCAACCACCCCCGACCATTGCAGATCAAGTCCGGCCTGCGCTGCATTCGCCATGATTTCCAGCCCGAGATTTTCGCCGGAACGCTCTACCGCGAGGATAAAGGCCTTGCTCAAGGCCCTAGCCGTGCAGGGTGCGACGGATCACGGTAGCGATCCTGACAATCTGCTCCTCACGCAGTTCCGGGAACATGGGCAGAGAGAGCACCCGCTCCGCCAGACGCTCTGCCACCGGACAATGGGCTTGGGCCTGATGCGCAAACATCTTCTGCTGATGTCCTGGAATCGGATAGTAAATGGCGCTGGCAATGCCTTCAGCATGGAGGGCGGTCTTCACCGCATCCCGCGCATTCAACTGAATCGTAAACTGATGGAATACGTGGTGATAACCTGCGGGAGTTTCCGGCAATTGCAGGTCGAGACCCGCCAGATGCTCGGCGTACCACCCTGCCGCCTGCCGCCGTCCGGTGTTATAGGCCGCTAGATGCGGGAACTCCGCCCGCAGAATCACCGCCTGCATTTCGTCGAGGCGGCTGTTATAGCCCAACACGTCATGGTGGTAGGTCTGCCAGGAACCATGGTTGCGCAGTCCGCGCAGTTTACGTTCCAGCTCCGCATCCGCCGTCACCACCATGCCGCCGTCTCCGGCACCGCCGAGATTTTTGCTGGGGAAGAAAGAAAAACAGCCGATATCACCAAAACTGCCCACCCCCTGTCCATTAATTTCGGCACCAATGGCTTGGGCACAATCCTCAACCACCCGTAAACCATGCTTCTGCGCGAGCGCCATGATGGCGGGCATATCTGCGGGCAAGCCGTAGAGATGTACGGGAATGATCGCTTTGGTCTGCGGCGTAATAGCGGCCTCGATACCGGCCACGGTCATGGCATAAAAACGATCATCCACGTCCACAAAAACCGGCGTAGCACCCACATAAAGCACGGCTTCCGCAGTCGCAATGAACGTAAAGGTAGGGACGATCACCTCGTCGCCGGGACCGATCTCCAGGGCACGCAGGGCCAGCATCAGGGCATCCGTACCGGAAGCGCAGCCTACACCGTGGGCAACGCCGGAGAGGCCTGCCACCTCCGCCTCCAGCGCACGTCCCTGATTTCCCAGGATAAAGCTGGCCTCTTCCAGAATTTTCCCTATCCCCGTCAGAATCTCATCCCGCAGCGGCGCAAAGTGCATGCGCAAATCGACCATGGGAATTGCTGTATTTTGAGTCATGCATCACCGTCCAAAAAAACGTCAAGACCAGCACCAGTATGCCGCTCAGTGCTGTAGAAAAGCCTCCACGGCCACCCGCACCTGCAGCGCCGCCGCTAGCACCCGCCGACCCGCGATGCCATCGCAAAACACCGG
>JAKAFG010000204.1 GCA_021818125.1 Pseudomonadota bacterium
TTTTTGCTCACGTAAGTATTAGTAATCGTCACAGGGACAGAGACAATGACGGTAGCACCCGTGCTGATGTCTTGCACAGTACATGAGGCTGTATACGCATCTGATCCAGGAGAAAGTTGGGCGTTGCACGTCTGACCGCTGAATGTAGTAGTCGCGGACGTCGGAGATGTCACGCTTGCTGTACCGGACGTGTCAACGCTTCCACTGGGATTGAATGCGATTGTCCATGCATAAGCATAAGACCCGCTGCCGCCGCTTGGGGTGACTGTCACACTGCCTGTCGTATAGGTTGGTCGCACCACAAGATTCGAGCTCGAGCTGCTTCCCGATGCGCTGGCGCTGCTCGGAGATGCCGATGCCGTCAAGGGTGGAATGATCGAACGCCACACTCCTGCGATTTGCACATACGCAGCGATTACGGAACGCCAGACGCCATTAATGTTGACAAAGGTCAGACAGGGCTTCCAAAGGGCGCCTCGATAAACTGAAATCCCTGAACTCATATGTACTGGAACCAGAGGGTGTTATTGGGATAGGTGCCCGTCGGACCGGTCGAAGCGACCACTACTTGGCCGCCTGACCCTTGCGTGACGCCGTTCATGTAGAGAACCTGATACCCGGAATTGTTTGCGAGCGCCGCGGCAGCGCCAGCCACATCTGCTCCAATCGTTGCGGGCGTGATGGTCTGATAGGCGGGGATGCCTGCGGAAATCCCAAGGAACTAGCCGTTCGCGCCCACGTGGAGCGCAGCCCCAGCCCCTCCGGTCGTGCCCACCACCAGATCACCGGCAGCGGTCATGGGGTTGGCGAATCCCGCGATGGCCGTGACCTGATCCCAGATCAGGTTGCCGAGGCTGTCGAACACCTGCTGCCGGTAGGAGGTCGAATCAGGCCCCCACGCGATCATTTCCCCGCTGGCGTCCAGTGTGATAGGGTTGGGGTTGACGGTCGTGAGCGCCTGGTTCGCGTACGTATCGACGGGTGTCAACGTGCCGGGCTGGTAGAATGCAACGGACCCTCCGGCAAGCGGGTTTCCGTTGGCATCAAAGAACCGTTGCTTGCCGTTTGGAATCAAGCCGGACATGGATCAATCCTATGAAGATGGCATGGTGTGACAAGGTCGGTCTGACGCTCTGGTGCATCTCAACCGCGCTGCTGTGGGCAGGCGATCACTTCGATCCCGCGTGGCTGGGCCAGAACACAGAAATGCTCTGGCGCACTCTGCTGATCTTATGGGTGCCGCTGCGTGTGCTCGATCTGATATGGGGAGGCCCCGCTCGGCGGGCGATTAGTCGTCAGCGTGATTTGAAAGCGCCATAGGCCGCTGGCACATAACGCTGGGTCGCAGTCGCTGCAGCGCCATAAGGCGATGCAGATGCCTTCATCAAGGCATTGTAGACAAGATCAGGGTCTTGGCTGAATAGCAAATTGCCCTGTTCGCTCAACTGCTTGGCGCTCGGAGTCAATAGGAAATTGTAGGCGTTTCTGGCAAGTCCAGAAAAGGCACCCCCAACATTACCTCGCGCGGCTTCAATTGCATGTGGGGTAATGTCAAACTGCTGCGCATCCTAGGCGGCTAGACGTCGAGCCGTTTGCGACCCCGCAAGAATGGCATTTTTCGTTCTCGCGAATGTTGCCTCGCTTTCCATTTGCTTCTGGAACTTGGCGAATGATTCGGGATTGTCAAAGGCAGCTTGCAGTCGCTGCCTGATCATACTGTTCCCGAAAATCTTCCGTGTGACATCTGCACCATCTTGCGCCTTGTCAATAGCATCCTGAATGGATCGCGTGACCCCCTGCATGAAAAACTGGCGGCTACCCGGAGAAAGACTCTTAACGTAGGCGGCTGTGATTTCAGGATCACGGCTAGGCGATAAAGCTCGCCTGCCTGCCGACATGGCATCCAATGCCTCAGACGGTCCAGCCCACGCTGCCCTGGCCGCGGCGTAGTCAGGGCTTAGTGTGTCTGCATGATTGATGAGCGCTTGGCGCACATTGTTGAGAGCATGCCCATAGGTATCAAGATTGAGTTTCCCCGTGATAGGGTCTCGGTAGCTCTCCAGTTGATTATCAATGCCCTTCTTCGCGGCATCGAGTAATTTCATGTGAACCTGCGATTGTTTACCTGCCACGTTTTGAAAAAACGGCTCTCCGTTGGGACCTACAACAACGGACTGATTCACCGAATCGGGTGAACCCCGGGTGATGTATGAAGGCAGATCAAATGGCTCGCCTTTGGCGGCGGACTCAAGTTTCCCGATCTGCAGACCGCTCTTGATTCCAGACTGTACCTCCGGAAGCGCCAGTAGAGTTTGCAATTTGTCATCCACTGGCACCATGGATGCAAGCGCTTTTTGATACAGCGGTGCAGCAGTAGCGGATCGCTGCTTCATCAAATCGGCTGTGGTGGCGTGAATATCCGATGATGCCCCTGTGGCTTCTTTGGCCGCTTCTACCACGCGCGTTGGTTGTTCGGCAGCGCGCCCCATAAGGGTTTTTTGCGCCAGCTGTGCGCCTTCATTGGGCGTAGTAGCTACGGCTTCAGCGGTGCGCGTGATATTCGCGCCACCCGTATCGGCCAAGGTCGCGAGCGGACCCAATGAGCGCATGTGAGCAACCGCTTGCTCTGGGTTTAGACCATCCGCAATGAGTGCAGCGTAAACGCGACGTGCTGCGCGAGACGCAGCGGATGCTCCCGTTTCAATGAGCGGTGATAAGGCATTATATCCAATTTCTGCCGCTTTCACCAAGGGCGCCGCGACGATTGGCAAAGCCCCACCAGCGGCACCTCCCCACACAGCTCCTTCCAACGGGTTGCCACCATATGCAGCAGCGGCAGGCGCTCCCATCGCTGCGCCCTATACCACTCGCGCGGCGGCTCGTGTAGCCATCCCGCCAATGCCTTTGACGCCCTACCCCGCAGTGCCACTCAACAAATCAGCGATAGTGGCAAGACCTGGGATTGTAGTAGCACCTGCCCGTGCAGTTTGAGAGAGAATGGTTCCCCCAACCTCTGCCGCAGGCAATGTACTTAAAATCGCCCCAGCTACTCGTCCTGTACCGCCGGCAACGCCGCCTTGAGGAGCCGCATCAAATCGACTCTGCACAGCCGCATTCGTCGCCTGCTCCTGTTCCGGTGTTGGCAGGATTGGCTTGCCTGTCAGACGATTCACGAGGCCCGTCAGGCCAATATCGTTTGACCCAGCAGCCAGCGCATTGCCAAGGACGCGGGGAACCGCAAAGAACCCTGAGTTGAATCCGTTTTGCAGGCGGTCATACCAGCCGCCCGGGCCGCCCATGGCATAGGCGATGACACCACCAGGGCTTCGGTCGTACTTGACCGGCTACGTTTTTGTCTGAGCGTTTTGCAGGACGCGGTTGACGTCATTCAGCGAAACGGCTGTCGGCTGATCCGGCGGTGGCGCTCCCGCAACCTGATTGATCTGGTCGAGCGTCAGTTGCGCCATGTCACTTCTTCTTTGCAAAAATGGAAGGAAGCTGCGTCCAACCGTTCGCCATGGCGGCGTTCAGTGATCCGACGAAATCGGCGCGCTCTTTGCCCGTCATCGCCTTCAAGACGCGGACTTGTTCCGGTTCCGAAAGATACGGGAGCGCGAAGACGTTCGTGGTGGAGAACTGCTTGTTCCACTGCGATACGAAGGTCGAGAAATTGGCGGATGCACCATTGGTCTGCTGATACTGCTGCCACGCCGCATTCTGCGCCTGCTTGTAATCGAGGGCGCCCATCTTGAACGCAACCGCTGCGCGCAATGCATCCGGCGTCATCTTGCTGTTCGGATTCCCGACAGCAACGGCCGCCATTTTCCCATCGGTCGGGACGCCAAGACCCTTGAGAGAGTTTTGCAGCAGCCAGCTCGAACTCTTGTCCAGCAACTGCGTCTGCGTTGCCTGATTGGCCGTCATGCCGATCAATTCGGCTGCCAGCGCCCCGTATTTT
>JAKAFG010000205.1 GCA_021818125.1 Pseudomonadota bacterium
CGCCACTTGGTGGACATGCCTCCACTGCGTCGATGTGGGTCTGCCGACAAAAAGATGCACGCCCGTCGTGCTGCGGTAGAAGAAGACGGGGAGCATGCCGAACCAATGCCGCCAGAAATCGGAGTTGATTGCGATGGCCTGGGCCAGGTCGGGGGGGAGATGATAGATCGGCATCAGACCGCCGTGGTGCTGCCGAAAATGGAAACCCTCCTCGTTGTGGACCAGAGCGGCCTGGGGATCAGAGGCGAGCAAAATAGCTGCAGCGACACGGTTACTGTCTGGACGGGCATAGGCAACGGGGATCCAGCGGATGCGGTAATCTCGATGTCGTGGCCAGAGGGTTTGCCAGAACCGGGCGCAGAAGGGACAGTCGGGATCGAAGAACACCGTCAGATGGGCCGCGTCCTGGGGGCCGGTGACCACCGCGCGTAGTCGATGGGTCTCACGGAGCAAATGATCCAGGAGTCGGGGCAGCGTGCCCAAGGGCGCATGGAAAACGGCGCCGGACGTCTGGGCAACGGGCGCTATGGCGGCCGAGGCTACACCGGAAAAGCCAGAGCAGAGCAGCAGGAGTATTACGGAAATCCAAAGAATCCGGCTGGGTCGTCGCTGTGATCGGGACATGGCTTAGGCCGGATGGTTGGGTAGCTGGTTGAAATAGTTGTTTTCGGGAAACTCGCCCTTGAACTTCGCAATGGCCTGATCGAGAAGGGGGATATCCGGCCAGGGCAAGGGCGTGCGCGGCAGGACCGCAACGGGCGTATTCATGAGAGGATGCGCGAAGGACGCAGGATTCTCCAGTCCCGCCCATTCCCGAAAGCGCAAGAAGGCCAGGATCTCGTGGGGGAAGAGCCATTCGGACTCCAAGTCAAACGGAGCTATAGCACTTGGATCGGCGCTTTGGGCATTCCGGACATGATGATCCGCCATGTCGGTGACGAGTCTTTGCACCAGGTTGAGGTCCGTGCTGCGCCAGTGGACCAGGGCTGCGGCATATGCCGGCATGTCCTCGGCTTTGGCGAAGTGGTATTTCTCCATATCGATGGGATAGTTGAAATAATCCGCCGCCAGTAACATGAGGAAATAGAATTGGGTATATTGACGCACGGGGCCTTCGCGCAGATCGAGAAACTGGTTGTCCATCCCCCGATACATGGCCTGAAACAGCACCCCAGCCTCTTCCCGCCAGCCCGCCACAGACTGTAGGGCGGCCATCAATGCGGCACCAAACAAGGTATAGGAAATCATGTTTTTCTCCGTTTCCGCCCGAGTGGCCTCCACCAGCATGCTCGCCAGGCCATACCGCACGGCTCTGGCCAGGAGAGCCCAGCGCAATGCCCCTTGAGACAAGGCGGCGTGCAGGAAAGGCATCAAGTGATCGTGCTCGAGATACCTACAATAATTGCCGAAATGAATGACCTCATCCCTGCCGTCCACATAGGATTGCAATCTGGCGTTATCGCTATCCAGGCTTTCATCCTGTATCCATTCCGCAATCCATTTGCGCGCCTTTTTATCCTGCCGTTTGAAGAGAGCGGGGATATCAATGTAATGGTTTTTCATCCGGGTATCCTTTGAAAATTGCAGTTGCCTTAATATACCACGATAATCGTGCCTACCAGTCTTTCAATCGCCCAAGTTTGGCCGTCACCACCCCGCCATTGTCTTACTGACCAGGCGCTGCACCATGTCCAAGTCCGTGGTGCGCCATTGCTGCAGCGCGGCTTCGTAGGTAGCGGGGTTGTCGCGTGTGGGAAAGCGATAGACCGTGCGGTCCAGGGGCCGGCCCTGGAAGTCCGCGACCAGAAAGGCGAGGAAATGAAAGTGTGGATTTAGAAGCTGGTGCTGCCAGTCGATGAAGATGCTGTCCAGCCCATCCCTGATGGCCTGGAACAGCACCTCCACCGAGATGCGCCAGTTCGCAATCAGCAACTCGTCGATGTATAAGGCTAAGCTGCCGAGATGGGCAGGATGACTTCTGCTCCACGATGCCTGCTCGTGTGGCATGGGTCAAGGCACTGCCCAGGCCGTATAAGCGCGCGGCAGTGGCTAGCAGATCCCAGCGCAGCGTGTCCTCGTTCAGGGGCGGCATGCGCGAACGACTGCAGGGCGTCGATTTCGCATGCGTCAAAGATGCCTGCGAGATGGATAACACTTATTTCGCCCGCCAGGTATTGGCGAAGGTCGGCTTCATGACGGGCGATGCTATTCGCATTTTCCGCCATCATCATCGTCAGCCATGTCCGGGTCTTTTTGTCCTGCCGCTTGAGAAGGGCGGGCACATCGATAAAACGGTTTTGCCAGATCGATAATCATAATCGCTGTCTGTGCCCCACTGGGCAACGGGGGAGCTTACGGGTGTGGCCTTTATTTTTGAGTTCACCACTGGTGCAACCCTAGCCAAATCAAATGTGCCAAAAGTCGTTGTCCTGCCCCACTATGCCCACGTTTCTTGCCTTTCTTTGCCTTGAAAAAACAAGGAAATAATATTTTTTGCTTGCTCATAATTTGCACAAAAAGTTTCTGGAAAATCGCCATACTGCCCCCCGGCACATACCTCGACTGTTACGGTCTCGTCACCGCTTGGATTTCGAAAGGTCAAGTTTTGGGATTTATCGCTTAAGGTAATAACATAGTGCAGCGGTCCACCGCCGACCATAAGTTGCCAACCATCGTCTCGATCAAGGCTTAATAAGGTATGTTGCTTTCCATTTAGCTTTGAAAGCCAAACCATGGCCACCTGTTCACCCGCATGGAAAACCACCTCATCTCGATTGTGAACGCCATCTCTGCTATCTATTGTTAATCGCATATTTACCTCGGGGTGATGACCATTGACCCATCAGGGCTAATGACAGTAAGTTGATTTAGTCCTAGCTGCTTGACCATCGACCGAATGCCGCCATTTTGCCCACATGCAGCGCATGGCGCTCTGTCCACATAAAGGGTCAAATTTTGACCTGTAACGTCGATACCTTCTTTTTTGATTTGATTGAGGACATCAATTTCAGCGTGTGTTGCTGAAATTGCGTTAACCCCTGAAACCGGCTGACCGTGTGCATTAATGCCATAAATTTTCTGACCATCAACTTCAGTCACAGCCAATGTATTTTTGTCAGCAGCAGAGCCGGCGGGTGGCAATCCTAGTTCTTTCCGAATCTTGGCAAGATCGCCAAATCCTACATTGCCTGTGTCCTTTGAAACCTCAACAACCACTGTCTGGCCAGAGGCAAATTCTTGGCTTACGGCCTTGGCCTCATTGCTGGCATTGACGACCTCCACCTTCAGCGTATCAGTTGCGGTGGACTTGGCAATGTGCTCCAAGTCGCCGGAGATTTTCCCCAGGTCGGCGACCACCCCTTCGCCGTCGGCCGCCATGGAGGCCACGGTGATGAGTAGCACACCGTTGAGCTGGCCCCCGCTGTATGGTTCGCAGACTATCTCTTGACGGATTTGTGTCAAACTGGTGAATTGCTTGTGCAAGACCTGCTCGATGGTCGCGAGGGTCTGCTGGGGGTGAGTCGCCAAATCATGAGCTAATTGAATGAGGGGCCCTATATTGAAGAGTAGGCCCCACAGGCCCGTTATTTGCTGCCAGATGCCTTCAATCAGGCCCTTCAGAAAACCTTTGGCAAACTGCGTAATGTCATGAGCAGTGGGCGTGCTGGACTTGGCAACGGTCTGACCATTGGTCGTTTTGCATTCAAAGGTATTACTGTGGGAATTGATGACGGGACCGAACCCGTTGCCAGGAGTACCGGATAATGAACACGATGACGCAGAGACACCCGTGCTGATGGGAATGTCGACACCAGGATACACCGGGCCAGCCCACGCCACCGTTATGTTGAGCAGATAGGAGATCAGCATCATCCAGGCAGTCACACGGCTCCATCGACCGGAACGTTTAACTGAAGCAGGCGTTACAGGTTTTGTGCTCACGCTATCT
>JAKAFG010000206.1 GCA_021818125.1 Pseudomonadota bacterium
TCAACTGACGCATGCGATCCGAACGGAAGTTGAAGAAGAAGACCGGCTCATCGGCGGCTATGCGGTTCTGTTGCGGATCGCCGATGATGGTGGGCGGAATGAACTCATCCCCCTCACCGCGCTTCCAGGCACTGTGGATAGCGGCCTCAGCACTGTCCGCAGTGAGTCCTTTCCCGCGCAGCAGAGCGGCCCAGGCCTTTTCCGTCCTATCCCAGTAACCGGCACGGTCCATGGCCGTATAGCGCCCACAGACGGTGGCAATGCGGCCCTTCCCCAGTTTGTGCAGGGTTTCCTCCACCTGACGGGCGTAAAGGTCGGCGCACTGCGGCGCTGTGTCACGTCCGTCGGTAATCATGTGAATAACCGGCTCCACACCACCCGCGACCACCAGCGGCAGGATACCCAGCAAATGTGCGATATGGGAGTGCACGCCACCATCGGAGACCATACCCACCAGATGCGCGCGTTTGGCGTCTCTGAGCATGTCCTGCCAGGCCGGAATCCGCGCAAAACTGCCGTCCGCCAGGCTATCGGAAATGCGCACCATATCCTGCAGGAGAATCCGCCCCGAGCCCAGGGTGAGGTGACCCACCTCCGAATTGCCGAATTGTCCGTCCGGCAGGCCCACTGCCCGCCCCGAAGCCTGCAGGGCGGTATGGGGGAAACTGGCAAAGTAGTGATCGAGATGCGGCGTGTGCGCCTGTGCCCAGCCATTAAAAGCGCGATTAGGATTGAGACCGAAGCCGTCAAAAATCACCAGTAATACCGGGTTGACCTTCATGCCCCTCCGCTCCGCTTTTTTTCCACGTCGAGCACATGCAAGGTCGTCGCCAGCACCGTATCCGGATTCAGACTCATGGATTGAATGCCGATTTGCACCAGAAACTCGGCCATTTCCGGATAGTCCGAAGGGGCCTGTCCACAAAGCCCGGAGTGGATGCCGTTACGGGCGCAGCCCTCCACCGCGAGGCGGATCATCTCCTTGACGCCATCGTCCCGTTCATCGTAGTCGAAGGCGACAATGGCCGAGTCGCGGTCGACCCCCAGGGTGAGCTGGGTCAGGTCATTACTGCCAATGGAAAAACCGTCAAAGCGTTTGGCGAACTGATCGATCAGGATGACATTATTGGGAATTTCGCACATGGCATAAACCTGCAAGCCATTTTCGCCGCGGCGCAGGCCAAACTCCGCCATCTTCGCCAGCACGTCGTCCGCTTCTTTCACCCGGCGTACAAAGGGCAGCATGAGGATGACATTATCCAGCCCCATCTCTTCGCGGACCCGTTTCATGGCCAGACATTCCAGGCGAAACCCCTCGGTATAGGCCGGGTGTGCGTAGCGCGAGGCGCCGCGGAAGCCGAGCATCGGGTTATCCTCCTCCGGCTCAAACCAGCGTCCCCCCAACAGTGCGGCATATTCGTTGGTTTTGAAGTCGGACATGCGCACCACCACTGGCTTCGGATAAAATGCGGCCGCGATGGTCCCAATGCCTTCCGACAAGCGTTCCACAAAGAAATCGGCGGGCTGGGCGTAGCCCTGGGTCAGTGCTGCCAGTGCGTTGCGCTCATGGGCATCCTCGATCTTTTCCGGATGCAGCAGCGCCATGGGATGGGCCTTGATGGCGCTGTTGATGATGAACTCCATCCGCGCCAGGCCGATGCCATCGTTGGGTAACATGCACGTCTGAAAGGCGATTTCCGGATTGCCGAGGTTGATCATGATCTGCGTCTGCGGACGGGGCAGGGTGGCCAGATCGGTATGGCGGATCGTGAAGGGCAGCGCACCCGCGTAGACATTGCCGATATCGCCACTGGCGCAGGATATGGTCACACTGTCGCCATCCTTTAACGTGGTGGTCGCGTGATCGCTGCCGACGACGGCAGGAATGCCCAGTTCCCGGGCGATAATGGCGGCATGGCAGGTGCGTCCGCCGCGATTGGTGACGATGGCGGCCGCCTCTTTCATGATGGGCTCCCAGTCCGGGGTAGTGGTATCCGCCACCAGAATCTCGCCGGGCCTGAACGCCGCCAGATGTTTCACATCCCGGATAATATGCACCGGGCCGGATGCGATCTTGCTGCCGATGGCGCGTCCCTGCACCAGTACGGTGCCCTGAACGTCAAGGATGTACTCTTCGAGCACCTGTCCCTTTTTCTGCGAGGCCACGGTCTCTGGCCGCGCCTGGACCATGTAGAGCTGGCCGTCGGTGCCATCTTTTGCCCACTCCATGTCCATGGGTCGGCTTTCCTGCATTTTTCGGCTGTAATGCTGTTCGACCTTGATGGCGTAATCGGCGAGAGTCAGCACGTCCGCATCGCTGAGGCAGAAACTGTCCTGTTCATGGCGCTGGGTGGCCACATTGCGGGTGCTGTGCCGGGTATCCCCTTCGGTATAGATCATCTTGATTTTCTTGCTGCCCAATACCCGCCGCAAAACCGCCCTTTTGCCACGCAGAAACGCGGGTTTGAAGACATAGAATTCGTCGGGGTCCACGGCGCCCTGCACCACGTTCTCACCCAGCCCCCAGGATGCGGTGATAAAGACCACGTCGCGGAAGCCCGTCTCGGTATCCAGCGAAAACATCACGCCGCTGGTCGCCTTGTCCGAACGCACCATCTTCATGACACCGATGGACAGGGCGACCTTGAAATGATCAAAGCCGTGATCAATCCGATAGTGAATGGCGCGGTCGGTAAACAGGCTGGCAAAACAGCGGCGGCAGGCGTCCAGCAGGGCGGCTTCGCCGGAAATATTGAGGTAGGTATCCTGCTGACCGGCGAAACTGGCGGTGGGCAAGTCTTCGGCGGTCGCTGAGGAACGGACCGCTACCGACAGTGCTTCGCCATATTCCCTGCGCAACTCGGCGTAGCCCGCCAGTATCTCTGCCTGCAAATCCGCCGGCAACGGGGCACTGTAGACGATTTCCCGTGCCCGCGCGCCCCGTCTGGACAGATCGGTGACGTCGGTCGGGTCTAACCCGTCCAGCGCATCATGCAGCGCCGGCCAGGCGCCAGCCTGATCCAGCAGGTAACGATAGGCCTCACCGGTGATGGCGAAACCATTGGGGACCTTCACGCCCTGTGGACTCAGTTCCCGGTACATTTCCCCCAACGAGGCATTTTTACCGCCTACCAGAGGCACGTCTTCTATGCGGATGTCTTTGAAAAAACGGATATAACGCCCAGACATGACCCTCTCCTCTACTGTAAATCCGATTGCCATCTCTCCATTAAACATAGTAGACGCGTCGGGGTCCGGCAAGCCTTGGCGGCACCTGAGCGAGGGCTCAGATATTGCCGGACGGCTTCTGGGGCAAGGTGGACGGCTTGGCATCTTTTATCGGCTCGAAGGCCTTCCACGATACCCGTAATTCTGGCAGAGGTCGATTCAGCAAATGTTCCAGGCGCTCGATTTCCGGGGCATAAAGTTCCTGCAGAAAACGGCGCGCTGCGCTGTCCATGGGCGGCTTGCGGCCTTCGCGCAGGAAAATGTGACGCCAGATATATTCGCCCCAGCTATGCGGGAAAAGATGCTCGCCGATAAAACGGCTCATACGTCCGCTGGCAAGGCGCCGGGCCCAGTTCCCGCGCGGCAGACGGTGGGCATTGTGGGCGGTTCCCAAATCAATGGCGCGCATTGCCACACGATCAATGTCCAGAAAATCGGCAATGCCTTCCAGCACCGCCAGCGGGGTTTTTTTGAGATCTTCCAGGAGGCAAACATGCACATGGTCGGCACCAAAACGCTGCTGATAACGGATGATCTGCGCCGTATAGCGCCCGAGTTCCACATAGAGTTGGGAGATACCCCAGCCTTTGTCGGAACGGGTCCAGTCCCGCTGCAACGCCTCCATGAAAGGCAGGTCGAGGACCCCTTCATTGAAATCCATGAGGTATTGCGCATAGGCCCG
>JAKAFG010000207.1 GCA_021818125.1 Pseudomonadota bacterium
GCAGGAGCAGTCCGGGGCGGCGGGCAAGGGCCGCATCCAGGTCAAACTCTTCAAGCACAACATTTTTATATGGAATATGCACTCGCGGTAACACCGGCAGGGCATCGGCCAAGGCTTGGGTTTCACTGCGCTGATGGGTTTCGACGATACCCACCAAAACGTCCACCCCCTTGGCCATCTCCTGCTGCCCGTAGCGCAGCATGGCGTAGGTCTTCCCAACGCCTGGGGCGGCACCAAAAAAAATCTTGAGGCGGCCACGCTGACGCGCCTGCTCCTCCTGCTGCACCTGCGCCAACAGGGCATCCGGATCGGGTCGTCCGTCTTCGCGGTCTTCAGTGGACATCTGTTATTACCAAGTACCCGATACTACCGTCCATAACGCTCCCTCGTTGCCGCGCCTGCCCGCGTTTGAGCATAGGCCAAAGCCCGGCCATTACCAAGCGGGTTCACGCCAGCGTTGTCTGCAATGAGTAGGATTTACCCAAAAAATATACCATTTATATAGAATTTATAGATGATTTATATGGAATTTATAGATGCAATCTTGCTAGGCTTTCCTGCGAGCATATTATGATTGTGTGGGGAGGTCGGCATGGAATTTGTGTACTTGTTGGTTATTATCGGTTTTTTCTTGGCATCTATAGCAGTTGTTGAGCTATTGGATCGCCTGAGGAGCATAAAATGAACGCGTTCGTGTGGATAGGCCTCGGACTGGGCGCCATGCTCTTCATCTATCTTTTGGTATTCCTGATTAATCCGGAGCGCTTTCTATGATATCCACCATCCTACTGACAGCCGTGGTTTTGTTGTTGACCATTCTGCTGGCCTTGCCTCTGGGACGCTATATGCATCGCGTCTATGCGGGCGATCGATTCTGGGCGACACGCCTGATGGGTCCCGTGGAGCGGGGACTGTACCGCGTCACCGGCGTTTCTGTGAGTCAGGAGATGGATTGGAAACGTTATGCCATCGCCCTGTTGATCTTTAACCTGATCGGTGGCGTTTTCCTCTATGCCTTGTTATTGGCGCAAGGTGCGCTGCCCCTGAATCCTTTACACTTTGCCGGCGTCCAGGGTGGCTCCGCTTTCAATACCGCAGCGAGCTTTATCACCAATACCAACTGGCAGGATTACTCCGGCGGCTCGACCATGAGCTATCTCTCGCAGATGCTGGGCCTGACCGTGCAGAATTTCCTCTCGGCGGCGACGGGTATCACCATCGTCCTGCCCATCATTCGCGCTATCGCCCGTCATAAAACCAAGGATCTCGGAAATTTCTGGGTCGACATGACCCGCACCGTTCTCTACGTGCTGCTCCCCCTCTCCGCGCTCTTTGCGTTGATTCTCATGGAACAGGGCGTGGTGCAAACCCTCACCGGTGAGGTGCGGGCAGATCTTGTTGCACCATTTGTATCCGGCGGTAAGACCATTCTTCATCAGATAATGCATGTGGGACCGGTAGCCTCTCAAGAGGCCATCATGATGCTCGGCAACAATGGGGGCGGTTTCTTCAATATGAACGATGCCCATCCATTCGAAAATCCCACCGCTCTTACCAATTTTTTAGAAACCCTGGCCATGATTCTCATCCCTTCCGCGCTGGTGTTCATGTTTGGGTATATGGCCAAGGCCAGGCGCACGGCATGGGCCATCCTGATTTCCATGCTGGTGCTCTTTATCCCGCTGACGCTCGTGAGTCAGCACTATGAACTGGCCGGAAACCCCGTGCTTACCCCGTTAGGGATCTCCCAGGCCAACACCGCGAGTCTTGCCGGTGGTGGCAATATGGAGGGAGTGGAAGACCGGATCGGTGCCGGCGCGACCGCGCTCTTTGCAACGCTGGCCACCGCGACCTCTACGGGGGCTGCCACCGGCGCCTACGATTCCCTCATGCCGTTGTCCGGGGGGGTAAATCTTTTCCTGATGCAATTGGGTGAGGTCGTGTTTGGCGGTGTTGGTTCAGGGCTCGCTACTTTCCTCGCCTTCATGATTTTTGCGGTTTTTCTCGGTGGTCTCATGGTGGGGCGCACACCGGAGTTTCTCGGCAAGAAGATCGAGTCCTTTGAAATAAAAATGGCCTCATTATCCATTCTGGTCATGCCGTTGCTGGTGTTGATCGGTACGGCCCTCGCCGTCACCACGGTGGCGGGCCGGGCCGGTGTATTCAATCCCGGAGCGCACGGTTTCAGCGAAGTGCTCTATGCCGTGACGAGCCCCGCCAACAACAACGGCAGCGCATTCGGCGGTCTGAGCAGTGACACCCGGTTCTACAATCTGCTCACCGGCATGTGCATGTTGCTGGGCCGGTACTGGACCTATCTGCCGTTGCTGGCGCTGGCGGGTGCCCTGGTCGAGAAAAAGAAAATCCCCGCAGGATCGGGAACGCTGACGACTTACACCCCTATTTTCATTGGTCTGACGGTTGGCGTCATTCTTCTGGTCGGCGCGCTCAACTTCTTTCCGGCACTGGCGCTGGGTCCGATTGCGGAGCAACTGGCGCCCCTTGCCACCCTGACTCATTGAGGAATTATATCCATGGAATCTACCCATCATAAACATGCGGCATCTCCGATCAACTGGAAAGAACAGAGTCGGGGTGCGCTGTGGGACAGCTTCAGCATGCTCTCCCCACGTCGCCAGTTGCGTAATCCGGTGATGTTTGTCGTCTACGTCGGCTCCTGGCTGCTGCTGGCCCTCTTTTTTCACGATCTGATCGTGCATAACGGTGAAGCGCCTTTTACCGGCGTGATCGACCTCTGGCTCTGGCTCACACTGATTTTTGCCAATTTTGCCGAAGCGCTGGCCGAGCGTCAGGGAGCAGCCCAGGCCAACAGTTTGCGGCAGAGCCGCCAGGAAGTTACGGCAAAAAAACTGCCCAAACCGGTGCGCGAGGTGCGCTATAAGGAGGTTCCCGGCGCCAGCCTGCGCAGCGGTGACTTTGTCCTGATAGAAGCGGGAGACCTCGTCCCCACGGACGGCGAGGCGGTGGCCGGAGTCGCCGCCGTCGATGAAAGCGCCATCACGGGCGAGAGCGCGCCCGTCATCCGCGAAAGCGGTGGTGATCGTAGCGCGGTCACCGGTGGCACCAGGGTGATCTCGGACTGGCTCATCATCCGGGTGACGCAGGAGGCCGGACACACCTTCCTCGACAAAATGATCGCCATGGTGGAGGGGGCGTCGCGACGCAAAACCCCCAACGAAATCGCCCTGAGCATCCTGCTGGTGGTATTGACGCTGGTCTTTCTGGTGGTCACCGTCACCCTTTTTCCATTTTCCTGGTATAGCGTGCATTACGCCAGCCACTCCGGATCAGTGATCAGCTTGACGGTGCTGGTCGCCTTGCTGGTCTGTCTGATTCCCACCACCATCGGAGCGCTGTTACCCGCCATCGGCATCGCCGGCATCGTGCGGTTGTTGCAATCCAATGTGGTGGCGACTTCCGGGCGCGCCATCGAGGCGGCGGGGGATGTGGATGTGCTGCTTCTCGATAAAACCGGCACCATTACCTATGGCAACCGTTCTGCAGTGGCGTTTTACCCCGTTTTGGCGGTCACTCAGGAAAGCCTCGCGCAAGCGGCCCGCCGCGCCTCTTTGGCCGATGAGACGCCGGAGGGCAAAAGTATCGTGACCCTTGCCGAAAAACATTACCCGCAAAGCCGGGAGATATTGCCGCCCGATGCCAAGCTGATTGCCTTTAGCGCCGAGACGCGCATGAGTGGGGTGGACTGGGATGGGCAGCAGTTGCGCAAGGGATCTCCCGACGCCATGAAGCTATGGGTTCAGTCGCTGGGAGGAACCTGGCCATCGGAACTGGATGCCGAGGTACAGAAAATCGCCAGTGGCGGTGCGACACCACTGGCCGTATGTTCTGGCGCTGCGGTGTTGGGGGCCATC
>JAKAFG010000208.1 GCA_021818125.1 Pseudomonadota bacterium
CCCATTGAAAAGAAAATGATAAGGCCGCAGGGTGACGCCGCGGCGCACCAGAAGATAAGTGTACCCCCCGGCCAGCAGCGTGAGTCCTGCGCCCAGCAGGACGGGGGGGGAAGGCGACCAGGGGGTTAACAGTACCCCAATAGCGGGCAGCAGACTTCCCTGAAAGACTAGCGCGCCGGTGATGTTACCAAAAGCCAGCGTATCCTTGCCGCGGCGAATCCAGAGGATGCTGTTGATCTTTTCCGGCAACTCCGTGGCGATGGGCACCACCAGCAAAGACAGGATCAGTGCAGAAATGCGGAGCCAGTGCGAGAGCCCCTCAATCCCATCGACAAAGAGGTTGGCACCGAAAACAATCATGCCTAGCCCTATGGCAAGCTGGATCAAGATGACCGGCATCTTCGTGGGCAGGCCGGTCTTGCTCAAGTACAAGGCATGCCCTGCTTCGGTGCCGTGCCCCTCGGCGACCAGCGCCGCAGAGGCGCGCAATGTCACCATCACATACAGAAAATACAGTGTGACCAGTATCAGGCCGATGCCAATACGTGCCAGAGTAATGTGGTGGGGCACAAAGAGGGCAACGGCGGACAGACCAAAGGCGGACAGAAACCAGCCAAGATCGCGACGCAAGCCCGTAGGTTCCGGATTTAACGCTCCGCGCCAGCCGCGTTGTGGCGACACAAACAGCGCCATCATGAACAACGTCAGCGTGGACAGCATCATGGGGGCGCCCAGAATGGCACCTACCCCCACCTCTTCTCCCAGGTGTACCGGTTGCCCGCTGGTCGCAGCAAAAACCGCAACAACAGGCACCATAGCCTCGGGAAGCGCTGTGCCCACCGCCGCAAAAATAGAACCCGTAACGCCATCGGAAATGCCCAGACGGTCGCCCAGATGCTCCAGTGCGTTGGTAAATGCCTCGGCGCCGGCGAGGATGATGATAAGGGCGGCGACCAGCAGGAGGATATTCATGGGCGCATTATGCCATAGACTCTGCACCCCGCAATGTGCCGCAGGATGAGTTCTTCTGCAGATTATGGTTATACTTGCGGGATACATTCAGCCGGGCAGCAGGAGAAGGACGATGCAGAAGCTGTGCAGCTTTTTTGACCGGGACATTTACCATGTGGAAGGCGGACAGGGAAGCCCCGCCGTCTATTTCATGGCGGATAAAGATGCGGGCGGCATTCTCATTAACGCACCACGCTTCCGCCCCAGGCTGCAAGCCGAACTGAGCGCCATCGCCCCCTTGCAGGTGCTTTTCCTGCCCAGTCGCTTTGGGGCGCAGGATATTGCGCAATGGCAGGCGGCGGGCTGCAAGCTGGTGGCCCAGCCGGCAGAAGGTAAGGTTCTGGGCGTTCCTATTGATGTGCCACTGGATAGTAAGCTGCGTCTGACCCGCACCATCGATTTCCTGCCCATGTCTGGACGTACGGCTGGGAGTTGCGCCATGCGCCTGCGTAACAAACCGGGTGCCATCTTCTTTGGGCCGATCCTGGAGAGCAAAACGGCGGAGCAATGGCCGACTCTGGTGCCACATGCCGACGATGCCTCCTGGGAGATGCGCCTCTTCGGTAGCCTGGGCTTGCAGGATGTCCGCTATGCCTATGCCTTCACCGATACCTTTACGCCGGATCAGACCCCCATCGGGCCGGATGCCGACGCGGCCATCCAAACGCAGTTGCAGTCGGTGCTGGACACTGACTGAGTTCAGCCCTTTGTTGACGTAGCCAAAAATCGCTGCAAGTTATCTATAATTGGCGTATAGTGCGGACGCTGAATTCCCTTCGTTGTCCAGGTGTGCTCATGTCTCAAGAATCCGATCTCCGCTTTATTGATTTCGCCCTCGCTGAACCGATCCAAAAAGCGGTGACAGAGATCGGCTACGAACAGCCATCGCCCATTCAGGCGCAGAGTATCCCGCCGCTACTGGAGGGGCGCGATGTTATCGGTCTGGCGCAAACCGGTACCGGCAAGACTGCGGCATTTGCTTTGCCGCTGTTAAGCCGCGTCGATTTTAGTCTGCGCGTGCCGCAGTTGCTGGTGCTGGCACCGACCCGGGAGCTCGCCATACAAGTAGCTGAGGCCATGCAAAGTTACGCTAAGTTCCTCCCCGGATTCCACGTGCTGCCCATCTATGGCGGACAGTCCATGACCTTGCAACTCAAGCAACTACAGCGAGGTGTGCAGGTCGTAGTGGGTACGCCCGGGCGCATTCAGGATCACCTGCGCCGTAAAACCCTGCGCCTGGACCAGTTGCAGGCCGTGGTGCTGGATGAAGCCGACGAAATGCTGCGCATGGGCTTCATTGACGCGGTGGAGGATATCCTCAAACATACGCCCGATAGTCGGCAGGTGGCACTCTTCTCCGCGACTATGCCGGATGCCATCCGCCGCATCGCCAAAACCTATTTGCGCGACCCCCTGGAAATCCGTGTTAAATCGGCGACGACTACGGTGGCCGCCATTCGCCAGCGCTATTGGCAGGTCAGCGGTACCCACAAGCTGGATGCCCTTACCCGTATTTTGGAAGTAGAGGAGAGTAACGCCTGGCTGATTTTTGTGCGCACCAAAACGGCGACGGTAGAGTTGGCGGAGCGCCTGGAAGCGCGCGGCTATGCCTGTGGCGCCCTCAATGGCGATCTCAGTCAAGCCTTGCGCGAGCAGACCATTGAGCGACTGAAGGCGGGGACGTTGGATATTGTCGTTGCGACCGATGTGGCGGCCCGCGGTTTGGATGTCGAACGGATCACTCATGTGATCAATTACGATATCCCGAACGACACCGAAGCCTATGTTCACCGCATTGGACGCACGGGACGTGCCGGACGTACCGGGGACGCTATTCTCTTTGTTGCGCCGCGCGAACGTCACTTGCTGCGCGCCATCGAGCGGGCGACGGGTCAGACGATCACGGCGATGCATCTGCCCAGCATGGAAGATGTTGCAGATCGGCGGATGAGCCAGTTCAAGGATCAGTTGTCGGACGTATTGAATAGTCAGGATCTGGCGGTTTTTGAATCCCTCATTGCGGATTATCAGCAGGAAAACGATGTGGGTTTGGGAGAAATCGCTGCGGCGCTGGCTTACATGGTGCAGAAAGAGCGGCCCTTGATTCCCGTTGAGGCCGCAGTATCCAAGCCGATGCGCAGCGACTCCGTCAGTTCGGGCCGGCCGCCCTCATCACATCGTCGCTCTGAAGACGATCGGGGCGTACGGCCGCCGCGCGGTGGTGCCGCATCGGGAGGGGAGGATGTGCCCATGCGTCGCTTCCGTCTGGACGTGGGTGAAAGCCATGGCGCGCAAGTCAAAAATATTGTGGGTGCGATCGCCAATGAGGCCGGGATACCCAGCCGCAATATTCGCAAGGTACAGATTAACGCGGAGCATACCACTGTCGAGCTTCCCGCAGATATACAGCCGTCGGTTTTACAGCATCTGCAAAAGGTGTGGGTCGCTGGACGGCCTTTGCAGATCGCCCCGACCGATGCTGGTGCGCCTGTGGGGCGTGCGCCCGCCAAGCCACGTACAGCCGCCCGTGAAGAGCCGCGGGTACCGCGCAAGATACTTTCTGCCAAGCCGACGACAAAAAGTGAGTATAAATCGAAGGAACGTAGCGCTGGTGCGGCAAAGCGGAAGAAACCCGTGCGCTAGCCGAACAAAAGAAAACCGGAATCGCGAAAGCCAGACCGGTAAAGTTGCTTTTCCCCGCAGGGGGGACGGATGGCTGAGAGAGCCACCCGTTGGGCTTATTAAGCCCGGCGGACCTTCTCGGCCTGCAAACCCTTCGGGCCACGAGTCACTTCAAAATTGACGCGCTCGCCTTCGGCCAGGGTCTTGAACCCCGTACCTTCAATAGCGGAGTGATGCACGAAGACATCTTCCTTGC
>JAKAFG010000209.1 GCA_021818125.1 Pseudomonadota bacterium
CCGATCTGATACTGGTGGTTCCAATGTGCAGTTTGCTGTCAACCCCGAAGATGGGCGGTTAATCGTCATTGAGATGAACCCGCGGGTATCGCGCTCCTCGGCGCTGGCCTCCAAGGCCACCGGGTTTCCCATTGCCAAAATTGCCGCCAAGCTGGCGCTGGGCTACACTTTGGATGAACTGCGCAATGACATCACCCAGGCGACACCGGCGAGCTTCGAGCCGACCATCGACTACGTGGTCACCAAAATTCCCCGCTTCGCCTTCGAGAAATTTCCGGAGGCCGATGCCCATCTGACCACTCAGATGAAGTCGGTTGGTGAGGTGATGGCCATTGGCCGCAGCTTCCAGGAGTCGCTGCAAAAGGCGCTGCGCGGTCTGGAAACGGGCGTGGATGGTCTTGATGAGAAACTCATCGGCAATGATCCGGACACCCTGCAAAAGCTGGAGCAGGAGTTACGGGTTCCCGGTGCCGATCGCCTCTGGTATCTGGCGGACGCCATACGGCGCGGCTGGGATCAGGGCAGCCTGCAGCGTACCACCCACATTGACCCCTGGTTCCTGGAGCAGATTTTCGAGATCGTCCAAACGGAGGAGAGTTTGCGCGGTCTCGCTCTGGCGAGTCTCGATGGCACCAGGCTCCGCACGCTCAAAGGCATGGGCTTCTCGGACCGGCGCCTGGCCCGCCTGTTAGGTTGCCGCGAGCAACTATTGCGCGAGCACCGCCAGAAACTGGGCATTCGCCCGGTCTATAAGCGGGTGGATACCTGTGCTGCCGAGTTCCGCTCACCGACGCCTTATCTTTACTCCACCTATGAGATGGAATGCGAGGCGGAGCCCAGTGATAAGCCCAAGATCATGATTCTCGGCGGCGGTCCCAACCGGATCGGACAAGGCATTGAGTTTGACTATTGCTGCGTGCATGCGGCCATGGCCCTGCACGAGGACGGTTTTGAGACCATCATGGTCAACTGTAACCCGGAGACGGTGTCCACCGACTATGACACCTCCGATCGCCTGTATTTCGAGCCGCTCACTCTGGAAGATGTCCTCGAAATCGTCGCTGTCGAAAAGCCCCATGGCGTGATCGTCCAGTTCGGTGGTCAAACACCGCTGAAGCTCGCCAATGATCTGGAAGCCGCCGGTGTACCCATCGTCGGCACCACTCCGGATTCCATCGATCTGGCTGAAGACCGCGAGCGCTTCCAGCAACTTTTGCAGCGACTTAACCTGCGGCAGCCGGAAAACGCCATTGCGCGGAGTGCCCCGGAGGCCTTGAGCAAAGCGCGCGCATTGGGCTATCCGCTGGTAGTGCGTCCTTCTTATGTACTGGGCGGTCGCGCGATGCGTATCGTCTATGGCGAAGATGACCTCGAACGTTATATGGTGGAGGCTGTACGTATCTCCAATGACCAACCCATTCTCCTGGACCGTTTCCTGAATGACGCCCTGGAGGTGGACATTGATGCCGTCGCCGATAGCCAGCAACAAGTGATCGTGGCGGGGATCATGGAGCACATTGAGCAGGCCGGCGTTCACAGCGGCGACTCCGCCTGTTGTCTGCCGCCCTACTCCCTGTCCCCAGCCATTCAGGACGAACTCCGGCGGCAGACCGTGGAACTGGCCCTGGCGCTTGGTGTGGTGGGTCTGATGAACTGTCAGTTCGCCGTCCAGGAAGAGCGCATCTATGTGCTGGAGGTGAACCCGCGCGCCTCACGGACGGTGCCTTTCGTCTCCAAAGCCACCGGCTGGCCTCTGGCCAAAATTGCCTCCCGCTGCATGACCGGGAAGTCTCTAGCGGCACAGGGCATTCCGCAGATTCCCAATCCGCCCCATTTCAGCGTGAAGGAAGCGGTCTTCCCCTTCATCAAATTCCCCGGCGTGGATATACTGCTGGGGCCGGAAATGAAATCTACCGGCGAGGTGATGGGCATCGGTGCCAGTTTCGGCGAGGCTTTCCTCAAAGCGCAGATCGGCGCAGGTGAACACTTCCCGCGCTCCGGCACCGTTTTTCTCAGCGTCCGCGATGCAGATAAGAAGGGCCTTATCCCAGCGGCACGGACGCTGTCCGAACTCGGCTTCAAGCTGATCGCCACCAAGGGCACTGCCGCTTTTCTGCATGGGGACGGTCTAGAAGTCACCGCAGTCAACAAGGTGACTGAAGGCCGTCCCCACATCGTCGATGCGATCAAAAACGGTAAGGTGCAGATCATCATCAACACCGTGGATGAACGGCAATCGGTGCGCGACTCTTTTAGCATCCGTCGTGCAGCGCTGCAAATGGGATTGACCTACTACACCACCCTGGCGGGCGCTATCGCAGGCGCTGCTGCCATTCACGCCCTGATGACGGAGGAACACAGCGTCCTCCGGCTGCAGGATCTGAACCAGACAAACACCAGCACGAGGTAGATATGAGCGATAAAATTCCCATGACCGTTATTGGTGCCCAGCGCCTGCGCGATGAGTTACATCGCCTCAAATCCGTGGACCGGCCCACCGTCATTGAAGCGATCGCCGAGGCCCGTGCCAAGGGTGATCTCTCGGAAAATGCCGAATACGATGCGGCCAAAGAGCAGCAGGCCTTTATTGAGGGACGCATTCGCGAGGTGGAAGATCACCTGTCCCGCGCCCAGGTCATTGACCCCAAGACCTTGAATACGGGCGGTAGAATTGTTTTTGCGGCTACCGTGGAGCTGGAAGATGCAGAGGGTAACGAGGTGACTTACCAGATCGTCGGTGATGCCGAGGCGGACCTCAAGGAAAATAAGATATCCATTAGCTCCCCCATTGCGCGTGCGCTTATCGGTAAGCACGAAGGCGATCTGGTTGAAGTACGCGCTCCTGGTGGAACGCGGGAGTACACCATTCTCGCTGTACGCTACATATAGAAGGAAAGAGCTTGGCACACCATATCTACCTACTATTCCTGGCCATGCTGCAAGGCGTTACGGAATTATTTCCCATCTCCAGTCTTGGCCACATTATCCTGGTACCCGCGCTTCTGCATTGGCCCATCAATCGCGACGCGGAGTGGTTTTTACCCTTTGTGGTCGTGCTCCACCTCGCCACAGCCGCGGCATTACTCTTGTTCTTCTGGCGCGACTGGGCGGCGTTGCTGGGTGGCTTCATTCGTGCGCGTGGACGTCCCAGCAATCCCCAATCACGGCTGCTATGGATCCTCTTCATCGCATCCATTCCTGCCGGTTTACTGGGCCTTGCCCTCGCCCATAAAATCAAAGACCTGTTCGGCGGTTTCACCTTTGCTGCGGTGGCACTGATGATTAACGGCATCATGCTCATCTGGGGAGATCGCTTGCGCGCGCGGCAACCCAGCCATTCACTGGACAACCTGAGCTGGCCGCGCGCTATTGGCATAGGATTCGCCCAATCCCTCGCATTGATTCCCGGATTTTCGCGTTCGGGTGCTACGTTAGTGGCTGGTATTGGTGTAGGGTTGGACTATGAAAATTCCGCAAAATTTTCCTTTCTGCTCGCCACCCCGATTATTGCAGCGGCCGGCATGCTGGAAGTGCCCAAGCTCTTCCACGCAAATATGCCGTCCGAATTACTCGGTACCATCTTTCTTGCAGGTCTTTTATCGGGAATCTGTGCCTGGGCTTCCGTCTGGTTTCTGATGCACTATTTTCATAAGCATGAAATCAAAGCGCTGCGGCCCTTTGGTATTTATTGCATAGCCTTTGGCGCGCTAGCGCTTATTGTTGGCGGCTAAGAAATATAGCGAATTCTTAACTAACTCCGGGCATCCGGCCCCAGCAACAACGCCATTCGTTTTCCATTCCAGCTTTGCAGGGCGAGGAGCAACCCGACGGTGGCGAGGATGTAAAAGACCCCTTTCTCGCCGGCGATGCCCAAACCCCAG
>JAKAFG010000011.1 GCA_021818125.1 Pseudomonadota bacterium
ATTCAGGGCAAAGACACCCCGCCCGGCCAGATAGCGGCGGTTGCTGTCGGCGTGGCGCTGATTCTTGGCCAGGATGTCCTGCTCGATCCGCACCATGCGCCGCCCGTCCATGCCCGGTGCATGGACATGGGCCGGCTGGAATTCGTCTCCATGCCTATGCTGCCCGTTATCCTCGTGATGATCGTGGGGATGGTCATGGTGATCGTGCCCCTCGATCTTCACCTCACCACCGCCGCAACCACATGTGGTACACATCATTCCACCTCCAATTGCTGAATACGCAATTCCTCGCCCTCGATGACCTGAAGCTGATGACTGCCGCATTGGGGGCAGGCATCGAAATATTGCCGGATGGATACCTTTCCGCCGCAGGGAAGACACCACGCCTGTGCCGGCACCGTCACGATTTCGAGACGGGATCCCTCGGCCAGGGTGCCCTGCGTGACCACATCAAAATTGAAGCGCAACGCCTCCGGTTCCACGCTGGCCAAGGCGCCGATCTCCAACCATACCGCATGCACACGGGCGAAGTGCTGAATCTCGGCCTGCTCCTCCAGCGCCTGTAGCACGCCTTCGCACAATGCCATCTCATGCATGGTCAAGTCACCTGTACGGTGAACGCCACGCAGGGATCCAGGGCAACGACCAGAAAACCCACCTGTCGCTGCAGAATATCCGCATCGCCGGCGGGCTTCCCTACTAATCCCCGCCATAGCGGCCCGCGCGGATGGAAATTCCATTCCGTCGGCGCCAGGATCTGGTAACGGCTCACCCGGTCACCCTCCACTTTCACCCGGTGCGCCAACCGCCCACGCGCCGCCTCCACCTGTCCCAGGCCCACCCTGTTTCCCCCAATCCCCAGCGAAGCGTTATTACTGGACAAACCATTCAGCAACTGCCCCAGACGGTCTGACAGGCCTACCAACTCCACGAGCCGCGCAACAAGCCGTGTCAGCAATCCGTTGCCATACCGCTGCCATAGTTCCGCCACTAACGGGTGGCCGGACATCCGCACCAAAGGGCCGGTCTCGCAGGCCTCGCCTTCCCATTCCGGACGGCTCACGAAGCGATTGTCCACGTCCGCTGCCAGTGCGCCATCAAGGTCCCAGGCCATCATATCCGGCACGGGCCGCAACGGACAACGACCGAATTCGGCCAAATCTTCATCCCAAACCTTTCGCAAAAAACGGGCAGCCGGACAAGTGCCAAGCATAGCCCAAGAGTGCAACGCCCCAGGCCCCTCCCATGCCCTCCCCCCCAAAGCGAGCGCTCGGTCAACAGTCTGCGCCAGCACCCGCAGTTTCTCTTCCGCCAACCGCTTGTCCGGCCAGTCCGTCAATCCCTCGCTAATAGCCTGCAGCGCACTGCGAATGCGGGCGAAGGCCCCAACGTCAGGGGCCATGCCCAAATGTCTAGGCCACTCTACGCAGGCTGCCCAAGCATGCTCTCTGAAGGTTTCCAGGATAACGCGGACCTGACGGCGGGCCTGCTCTCCGGGTGCTGGCGGCAGACCAGAAATTTGCTCACAGGCCGTGCGTGCGGCATGTTCCTGGGCCGCACTACAAACACGGAACAACAGCGAGACCCTGGACGGCACCGCTTCCACCGGCATGCCCTCCAGGACCCTGCAAAGCCCCGGTCGGCGGGTCGAGACCACCGTCACGTCGGCAACATACCGACGCTCCAGACGTACGGCCACCATAATTCCTCCTTCGAGGCCTTCCCACGACTCCCTCATGGGGGCCGATCTCCGGTCCATTTGCCACCCAAGAAACCACGCCGCGACAACAGGCGGGCCAACCGCCCTGGCTCCGAATCGGGGGGAGTAAAGAGGGCATCCAGCGCGGAACGTGCCGCAGCATGTGCGGCGGCCTGGTCAGCGAAATCGGGGACGGGAGAAAAAAGGGCGCAGGATTG
The DNA here is from genome assembly GCA_021818125.1 of Pseudomonadota bacterium. Taxonomy (GTDB): domain Bacteria; phylum Pseudomonadota; class Gammaproteobacteria; order Acidithiobacillales; family Acidithiobacillaceae; genus Acidithiobacillus. The sequence goes on from JAKAFG010000011.1 coordinate 1,918, forward strand.
ATAAGGTCCCAGGTTCCCGATGTGCCCGCCAGTGAATTCATAGCTGCCAGAGGGGAAATGCCAACGCTGCTGCATCCCGACCGGAAACGCCGACCAGTCCATACCAGGACCTGGCAGGATGATCAGATTCATGAACCAGGGCGTAATCAACACGCCCATCTGGCAACCCTGCCAGGGACGAAAGCCCACCGTTTCCACCGCCAATGTCGAACGAAAGAAAGAAAGGCCCCGTTGCCTGTCGGCGGCGCGCTGGAAAGCATCCACCAGGTGCCGGGTCGCCAATAGGGGGCTTTCGCCGTGACCCGGCACTATCTTCAATGCCCTCACCCTTCCCGAACTATCATGAACTGCGCTTTATCGCCGTCACATCGAGGACAGCGCCAGTGCTCAGGCAGGGTGGCGAACGGCGTGCCTGGCAGGATCTGCCATACGTCGTCTCCTTCGGCCGGATCGTAGACATACCAGCAAATCTTGCACTCCAGACGAGAGTCGGCAGGCAAGCATTCGTCGTTTCCGAGGTAGGAACCCTCAAAGGTGGTCTTCGCCGTGCTCACATGTACACCTCCCCCACTTCTCGTATGCGCGCCACGCTATCCTCCACATCCTCTTGGGCGGCGCATGCCACCAGAGGTACGTCGGTGACCTCCAGGGTATTGAGAATCAGCAGGTCGCTGGAATTATAATACTGAACCCACCACATATAACGCAGCAGTGTGCTGCGGATGCGGCAAGTACCGTAGCCGCGGGAGACGATGGCCAGCGGCCCTTCCCCCAGCATGCCTCCCAGCCAGGAGAAATCCTCCGGGCTCATGGGCAGGAGACTCAGGTTCACCACATGAGAGGCATCGCCCGGCTGGAATGCCCGCACCCTAGCCACCAGTTCCGCGAGTACGTGAGGAGCGTTCCCTATCCCCGGGGGCAGCGCCCCAGCATCGGGGAGCGCCACATCCGCTGCGGTGGCAAAGGCCATCTCCCGGGCCATGCGCGGGATATCTCCTACCTCCAGCGTATCCCGCAGGAGCGAGCCATCTTCGCGCAGATACTGGACCCGCCATAATCCTGCAAAGATGGACTCTTCTGCCCGGATGGGAGTGTCTCCCCGATAGCGGATGCCCACCTCGCCCTTACCCAATGCCTCATCGAGAAAACGGCGACCGAGATCGTCCACATCCGTGATGTCCAACGTCCGGTTGGGATCGCCCACTCGGTAGGCCGCCATTTCCTGCTCGATAGCCGCAAGCAGTTGTACGCCCCGACGAAGCATCTCGGGATCGTCCGGCAATGATGGCCCGGCATACGTCGCCATTTCCTCCGGTAGAGGAAGATAATCAGGACTGCCCTCAACCGCTATGGAACGACCGGCCCCAACAACAGGAATGGCGATTGGGTTCATGTCATCACCTCGGTTACAGGAGAGATTTTGGTGGGTTTGCACTCCAGGAGCAGGGCGACTTCGCGCAGATATTCGCTCCAGTCCCGCATCCGCGATATGGTGCCAAGATTGGCACCATATCGTAAAAAGACCAGCGTCGGCCACACCGTCACCCCGTAGCGCGCCTGCAGTGATTTTTCCGCCTCGGCGGCGACAATCGCTGTCCGGAAGCGACCGGAAAACATCGCGGCCAGTTCCGGCAGTATTACGGCCACATCGTTGGTTTCCGGATAACGGACGGAATCGCCTGCGAAAAACAACACGACGGTCCCGTTGTTGGCAAAGTCATTCACCGTCTCCTGGGTGACGCAGGGGAAGCCATAGTGCTCCACTAATCGCTGCAAATGGAGGGGGCGTACAGTACTAACATCCATATCCATCTCCTACTTTCATCCGCGTAAGTGTTCCGGGAGCATCGGCTCCCGTCCGGCCAGATCGGGGAAAAGGGCATCATCCACCGCTTCGCCTGCCATGGCAGCAGCCAATGCGTCGAGAGCTGCGCTGATGCGTTGCGCCTCACCCTCGTCCAAGACTTCTCGTGCCGCGTCCATAAATACCAAGATCCAAGTTCCCAGAGGCTGATCACCTACTAAACGCATATCGATCCGCTTCCGGTCCAACCTTCCCTCGCACCAGGCGAAACCGGCAGCCATCTCCGAAACCTGCATGGGGATCCCCAGGCACATCTCAGCGCCCCCCCACCAGTATGCCAGCTTCATAGTGGGCAAGGTTCACTGAGGGCGGGCACAAAGACTCCGGTACACACCCGCTTATCCGTCGACGAGATGGGAAACCCTGTTCCATGAGAAAACGGATGGCGACCGCCAAGCTGGGCTCCATCTGGCTACGCACCGGCTCCGTTAGACTTCCCCCGTAAGTATCGAGATCCAGAGGCTGAACGCCAATGAGCCGGACTTTGGCAGGATAGCGACCCGTAATTGCCGACAAGGCCAGCACCTCCTGAAAACCGGTTTGATGCAGGCTCATTTTCTTTACCCCCAGATAGCTGGGAACATCATGATCGTCCACCACTTTAAGGGTTCCTGCCGGTAAGCCATAGTCGATGGCGTCAAAGATCACCAGGATATCGGCATCCTGTACAAGAGGGAGGAGATAAAGACCCTGTGTACCCCCATCCATGAGCTTCACTTCCGCCGGGAACTCATAGGCTTGGTGCAGGGCTTCCACCGCGCGCACCCCGAACCCCTCGTCGGCCCACAGAATGTTACCGATGCCCAATACCAATGCTGCACCTTTTCCCGAGTGATGCATGCGTTTTTCTCCCGTTCAGTTAGGACTTGCCGTCCCTGAAATAACGCCAGCCGCTAACCATGGTACCCACCATGCTCTGCTGCGACATGATATCCTCCCGGATCGCAATATAGACATGCGCAATGACAAAGATTACCAAATACCACATACCTAAATGATGCCAGGTATGGACGTTCTGGCTATTGCCGAACAGCGGTATCACCCAACTGGTAAATAAGTTGTATTGCCAAGAGCCATAACCCGTCCCTTCTCCATAGAGAGCGAAGCCGGTGATGATCTGGAAGACGGCGCCCACCACAAACAAGCCAAACATTGCCGATTGTGCCAGTGGGTTGTGCCCGATATATTTTCGCGGTTTCCGATCAATAAAAAGGTACCACCGTATTTCATGCCATAATCCCTGCCACCACGCTTTTTTCCAGATAGGCACTATAAACAGCTCTCGCGCATAGGTGTTCCCTGCGAAAGCCCAATAAACGCGGAACAGCAAGCCGATGGTGAAGATATAGGCTGCAGTAAAATGCAAAAAACGGATATCCCCCATGAGGTAGTGGTTGCTCGGTTGGCCAATCTGGAGAGGCCACGGCGGATTACCAATGAGATAGCCGGTGATCATGAGTACCACAATGGCCGCAGCATTGATCCAGTGCCACAGACGAAGGGGTGCTTCATAGACATATACGGCTGATGCAGTTTGTAATGGTCCTTGACTGCTCATTTTTGTCTCCTTCTAACGCACCTGCACCTTGGTCAACTCTTCGCCGCCCGGTCCCATGATATGCGTGGAACAGGCGAGGCAAGGATCGAAGCTGTGCAGGGTACGCAGGATCTCCACAGGCTGCTCTGGATCGGCCATGGGTGTATTTAGAAGCGACGCCTCGAATGCTCCGATGTTGCCAGCCGGGTCTCTGGGGGAGCCGTTCCAGGTGGTTGGCACTACGGCCTGGTAGGCCTCGATGCGCGCGTCCCTGATATGCACCCAGTGTCCGAGAGCGCCCCGCGGTGCCTCGGCGAAGCCCACACCCTTGGCCTCCTTAGGCCAACTGGAGGGCTCCCATTTCTGGATGTTGGCGGTACTGAGGTCGCCCGACTTGAGGTTGGCCATAAGCTTGTCATGGAAGTAGCGCAGCTTGTGGGCTGCCCACGATGCCTCCAGGCCACGGGCTGCAGTCCGCCCGAGGGTAGAGAAAAGGGCTTCGAATGGCAGGCCCAGGTCGGTAAGGACCTTGTCCACTGGGTCCTTGAATTCCGCAATCCCCCTCGCGTAGCCAATGGTGAAGCGGGACAGGGGACCAACTTCCATAGCATGGCCGCGCCAGCGCGGCGCCTTAATCCAGGAATACTTGGCACCCTCGTCGAGCTGCTGGATATCGGTCTTAGTCCCCTTGCTGTTCGGCCCCAGCTTGAAATTCGGGTCGGTGATGCCCTCCCAGGGGTGGAGTCCTTCGTTCTCATTGGGGTAGCGGTACCAGGAATGGTCGACAAATTCCTGCACCTGCGCCGGATCACGCAGGTCCACGTCCAGAACCTCTTTGAGGTTGCCGTTGACAATGGCGCCGCGGGGGATCAAGAGATTATCAGGACCGTAATCGTTGGCACGGTCCGGAAAATCACCATAGGCGAGCACATTGTGGCCGGATAGCCCACCTCCATAGAGCCAGTCCTTATAAAAGGATCCGATGGCCAGCAGATCTGGCAGATAAACCTGATCAATGAACTCGATCGTCCGGTCGATGATGGAGGAAACCAGATTGAGCTGCACCATGTTAACGGGAGCGCCGGCGGCCATGGGGCCGTCCAGATTAATGGCACTGGCGACCCCACCCACCAACCAGTTGGGGTGCGGGTTCTTGCCGCCGAATACAGTGTGAATCTTCACGATTTCCCTCTGGAAATCCAACGCCTCCAGATAGTGGGTAACAGCCATGAGGTTGGCCTCGGGAGGCAGCTTGTAGGCCGGATTTCCCCAGTAGCCGTTCATAAATGGCCCGAGCTGCCCGGAGGCCACGAATTTTTTCAGCCGGTTCTGCACGTCGCGAAAGTAGCCCGGCGAGGCGTTAGGCCAGGGTGAGATGCTTTGGGCCAGGGCGCTGGTGGCCTTCGGATCCGCCTTCAGAGCACCTAATACGTCCACCCAGTCCAGGGCGTGCAGATGATAGAAATGGACCAGATGGTCGTGGGCCCAGAGGGTGGCCTGCATCATATTGCGGATGATGTTGGCATTTTCGGGGATGGTGATACCCAGGGCATCTTCCACCGCCCGCACCGAAGTGAGGGCATGGGTACCGGTACAGACCCCGCAGATGCGCTCGCAGAAGGCCCAGGCATCGCGGGGGTCCCGTCCCTTAAGAATGACCTCAAGCCCCCGCCACATGGTGCCCGAGGAAACTGCATTACGGATGATTTTCTGGTCGTCGATGTTGACCTCGCAGCGCATGTGACCCTCAATGCGCGTCACCGGATCCACCACCATGCGGCGCCCACTATTGTCCAGGACGAAACCGTTGGGTGTAGTAGTCGTCATTGTTGATCCCCTTTGTGTCCCTTATCTTTTTCCGTGGATTGATCAGAGCCGGATGCGTCGCCCTTATGGGATTTGTTCCGCGCCCGCATCACTGCGCTGACCCCCGCATGCACCGCGACCCCGGCCCCGACCACCCCTGCCGCCACGCCTCCGATCTTGTCGGCATTGGCCTCGATCCCAAAACCGTGAACATCGGAGAGGCGGCTATAAAAGGGTCCATTGTCCCAGAACCCCTCCTCCGAGCAGCCTATGCAGCCGTGCCCAGACTGGATGGGGAATGACACTCCGCCATTCCAGCGAACCGTCGAGCAGGCGTTGTAAGTCGTGGGTCCTTTGCAGCCCATCTTGTAAAGGCAATACCCCTCACGGGCCCCTTGGTCATCCCAGGATTCCACATACTCACCCGCATCGAAGTGCGGGCGGCGATAGCACTTGTCATGAATTCGCTGGCTATAGAACATGAGCGGTCTGCCCCGTCCATCAAGATCTGGTATGCGGCCAAAGGTAAGCATGTAGGTGATGACCCCGGTCATCACTTCAGCGATGGGCGGGCAACCGGGAACCTTGATAATGGGTTTATCCGTGATGACCTTGTCGATGGGCGTAGCGGCGGTGGGATTGGGATGAGCGGCCTGCACACATCCCCAGGAGGCGCAGGCCCCCCAGGCAATCACTGCCTTGGCGTTGGCGGCCACACTCTTTAATTTCTCCACAAAAGGCTTACCGCCGACGATGCAGTACATCCCATCCTCGTTCAGCGGTGGGTTGCCTTCCACCGCCAGGATATATTCTCCCGGGTATTTTTTGGGGATCTCATCCAGGATGGCCTCGGCCTGATAGCCCGCTGAAGCCATGAGAGTATCGTCATAGTCCAACGAGATCATCTTCAGGATGACATCCTTGGCCAGCGGGTGTCCGGAACGGATAAACGACTCCGAACAGCATGTACATTCCAGCCCGTGCATCCACAGTACTGGAATGCGGGGTTTGGTCTCCATGGCGTAAGCGATCTGGCCTACGTAGTCTGGCCCCAAACCCAAGGCAGCGGCGGTAAGGCTGCAGAACTTCAGGAAACTGCGGCGGGTAACCCCTTGTGCACGCAGCACCCCGTAAAAAGTTTCAGTCTCTGGCATTGCACTTCCTCCCATTATAATGGTTGTCCGGCACCAGGAAGCCGACATCCTATCGTTGCTGACATTAGCAAAAAACGGGCCATTTAATGACATGCACGTAATATATTGGTTATGAATAACAATATTTTTATGGGTTGGGGCGCACTGAAAACTTGGATGCCATATTAAGAAAGGGTATGGAATGCACATTACCACCTAATCGATAGGTGTATATGTTTTTTCTTCGATATCTGATGGGAGGTACAAACAAGTACCATATAAAAGAACTTTCAATGCACCGTGCATACCATGCATGGATCGAATGAACGCACGATGTGCTGCACAGCAATGGGTGATCGTTCGCCAGGGCGCACCGGAGCGCCCACCAGAGCCTGTTCTAGCGCACCGGGGACGCCGTTCCGGTCGCGGGGGGAGAAGTTCCAGGTGGTGGGCGCGACAATCTGGTAGGTAAGTATTCGGCCGTCATGGATCCGCAGCCAGTGCCCCAGGCTGCCTCGGGCAGCCTCCACCAGTCCGACACCCTCGGCCTCGCCCGGCATCGTACCGCTATGACAAAAAGGTGCGCCGGGGCGGATGGCGCGTACCCAATGTTCCATGGCGATAAGCACCCGGGCCAATTCCAGCAGCCTGGCAATGACGCGGTTACGCACATTCCCCCCCGACTCGGCTACCAGATCTTGGATCAGCGGGTGGCCATCCACCATCTGTCGCGCCAGCGCACCGACCTCCACCACCTTGCCGCCCAGTCGCGGCGCCTTGCACCAAGTGTATGCCTGGGGCTGTTCTGCATCGGGCATGGTGACCCCATCGCGGGGATGGACAGGTTCAGCAATACCGGTCATCCAAGCGTGGCTGATATCCTCGGTAATGGCCTCAACGGCCAATTTCTCTACCCCGCCGTCCCAGATCCCCGCCGCGAAAAGGTGCCTGCCATCCTGCCTGTAGGCACCATAACTCATGAAACGATCGGACGCCCGACCCAGCCTCTCCAGGCATAGATGATCGGCAACCTGCAAGAACATGGCGAGGTCACTAGCATGAGGCGGGCGGGCGGCCATCCATGCGCGCAACTCCTCCATGCTGTCGATGGCAGCGATGGCCTCCAGGCAGTCGCCAAAGGTCCTGGTTTCCAAATAACGGCGGAACCCGGCGAGGATAGCCGACAGGTGCGCACGCTCATGAGCCACCACAGCGCGCGTCGTTCCTCCCGGTTGGATAGCTAGAGTGTGAGGCCACTTGCCAGCCAGGAGCCCAGTGAGATGGAGGAGATCGGCGCGAGCCGCGAGCACTTCCCGGGCGGCACTGCCGGCCATGGCCTGGAAGCGAGCACTGATTGCGGGGAACCAAGGTGCATCCGCGTAGATGGGGCGAGCGAAATCGGGCATAAAGAACAGGTAAAAATGCGTGAAGTGATCTGCCAGGTTCTCGGCTGCCAGGATCAGGTTGGTGGCAATAGCACCATTGGGCGGCATAGCGATATTCTGGGCGGCCGCCAATGCGCCTGCGGCCGCAGTGGACTGCGCGATTGAACATATCCCGCAGATACGCGGGGTGATCGCCAGGGCATCCATAGGGGCTTTTCCAGCCAGGATCTGCTCGAACCCCCGATACAGGGGGACGTTGACCCAAGCCTCGCGCACCTGCTCTGCCTCGATGTCCAGACGAACCTCCAGGTCTCCCTCAACGCGGTTGAAGGGACCAACGATTATCCTGGACATGATTTCATCTCCTTGATACGCGCCCCTAGTTCATCAGATTTTGCCGCCACGCGGGGCCTTGCCGCCCGGCGGCACCACGGCATGATCAGCGACCGCATTACGCTTCAGGCGTTCCGGGGTGGCCGCCTTGGCCAGGGAGGATAGGGCAACAAACCAGGCCTTGGGCATGTCCGTGGGAAGCCCTACGGGGATCCCTGCGATCTTGGGGGTGTACTGGAAGGCATGGCCCGGTTCCTCGAATTCCGGGGCTGTGCAGTTGATGCAGGCATAACCGCCGCGAATACAGGAACCCGCCCCATTCCATAACCGGGCGTTGCAGTCGGCATGAGCCTGGGTACCCAAACAGCCCAGGTGTTCCATCAGGCAGCCCAACTGGGAGTGCTCCTGTGCACTGGCCTTATATTCATAAAATTCGTTGCGTGGACAGCCATGGTGGACGAGATGGTCGGCATAAAGGCGTGGTCGTCCGAACTCGTCCAAGTCGCTGGCGTCCATTTCACCCGCCGCCAGAAGCCTAAAGGTATCGATCACCCAATTGGGATGTATGGGACAACCCGCGATGTTGACCACCGGCAGGTCAGCCAGGCTGCGATAGCCAACCCCAAGGGCACCACCCTTCTGGCTGCCGTCATACTGCAAACCGCAGGCGTCAGTGGGATTGGGGCCAGCCGTTGTCACGCCGCCAAAGGCGGCGCAAGTACCCACCCCCACGCAATACCGCGCTTTAGCTGCCAATCGCCGCACCCAGTCGATCATCGGCACGTCCGTGCCAGCCAGTACATGGAAGCGCCCCGTCCTGTGCGGACCGCGCAAGAGCGATCCTTCAACACACAAAATGTCGAGGGGCTCATCGCCGACAATGATAGTTTCTAGTAAGTCGGCCAGTTCGTGAGCGCCGGCCTCACTCAGGGAGGGGTGCCAAAGCAAACGAATGCCCGCCAGTTCCAACGCGCTGATAAGATCCGGTCCCTCGGCGCAGAGCAAAGACATGCTGCACCCACCACAACCTCCGGATTGCAGCCACAGCACCTTCATTCCCTGCCCGCCTTCATCCGTGCTCGCCGTCGCATGGATGTCAACCTCCTCTCAGTCCGTCGCCGGGACGAACAGAGGGCAACTCCACACGAAATACTGCACCACCCTGGGAATGGTTGCGGGCCTTCAGGCGCCCGCCATGCTCGTTGACGATGCCATAGCTGATCGCCAACCCCAGGCCGGTGCCGGAACCTACGGGCTTGGTGGTGAAAAAGGGGTCAAATATCCGCACCAGATCATCCTCGGCGATGCCGGGGCCGAAGTCGCGAACTTCCAGCCAGACCACGCCCCCCTCCTCGCCGCTACGGATCTCCAGGTGAGGATGCTCCATGTCGGCCATCGCATCTAATGCGTTCTGCACGAGGTTCATCAGGACCTGTTGGATCTGGCCGGCGTGACCGAACATCCGCAGCGGGACGGTCAGATCGTAATCCACCTCCAGGGCTTCCGGACCACCCTTGCTCACCCAATGCACCGCCCGCCCTAATACCGGCTCCACATCGAAGAGCGCGTATTCCCCCTGCTGTCCGGATGAAAACTGACGCAGTCCCTGGACAATATCCCGTACCCGTTCGGCCCCCTCCATGGTGCCGGTAATGAGGGGGGACAGGTCATCGAGGATACGGTCGATGCGCAATTCTCCCCGCAGCCGGTCCTGCTCCACCCCCGAACCCTGTTCATGGCAGAAGGCAATGTAGCGGGTCAGCCGCTGGGTGTAGCGCTCCAGCGCATGGACGTTGCCGTAGATAAAGCTGATGGGGTTGTTCAGTTCGTGGGCCACCCCAGCCACCAGGCGACCAAGGGAGGCCATCTTTTCCGACTGCACGAGTTGCTGCTGGGCAGTCTTCAACTCGGTGTGGGCCTGGTTCAGGGCCCGATAAGCCTTGTGCAACTCACCAACTGGTCTGCCCAAGAGTACCATACCCACTAATCGCCCCCGATGGTCATAGCGGGATGTACAGTTGAGGTCCACCGGGATGGGTTCGCTACGACCGCGCAACTGTAGTGCGCAATCTTGTATAGCCTTGTCACGGATGCACTGCGCGAAACCGTCGACTAACATCTGACTGTCTTCGGTGAAGAGGGATTGGAAAGGGCGGTCCAGCAATTGATCTGCCGACAGCCCGGTCAGGTCTTCCAGTGCCCGGTTCACTTGCTGAATGGCGCCCGTAAGGTCGCAGACAATGAGTACATCCGTCATGGAGGCCAAGATACTAGCGAGGAAATGTTGCGCGTCCTCCAAGGCACCGTTTTTTTTCTCCAGCTCCACTTGATAGCGAACGAGGTCGGCATAAGTCTCATCCATCTTATGGATTACATCAATCCAAACTATCTCTTGGGCGTCAAAAGGAAAAACGTCGCTCACTTCCCCTACAGCCAAAGCATTGCTATGTTCGTAGCCTGCGCTAGGTGAACCATCCTTGCGATCGGTGTCGATAAAGTGGGTCATAAAATCATTCACCGTGTTGAACTGTACGTAGGTATATATCAAAATGACCTGCGTTTAAAGTCCGACAGGCTACCTACAGATTATGGGAAAAACGCAACGCAAAACGTTTGTTTTTTACCGTGAGACGTCAGTGGTATCTTTAGCGTTGAAATCCATAGAAGAATTTTGGGAGGAAGTCATCATGAACTGGAAACGGCGTCACATCGTCTGGTTAGTATCCGGCGCCATCCTATATGCCGGAACAGCAGTCACTGGGGCCAGCGCATCCCCTGTGGACATACAGTTAAACGTTGGGACGCAGCCCATATATGTGGCACCCGGCTATCCGCCGATGGCGATCGCCACGCCACCCTTGATGGTTTGGTTGAGCAACCTCGGAGTTTATGCCGCCTATGGCGCATCCCAACCCATTTTCTATCATGGCTCAAGTTATTATTACTATTACGGGGATCGCTGGTGGGCCGGGCCGGGCTATCGTGGACCCTGGCATCCTATCGTCGCGCCACCACCCGCGCTCCGTCATTGGAACCACCGCGACTGGCAGAATGTTCAGCGGGACGTCGGCCGCCATTATCGCGATCCGCAATGGCGCCATTTCCGGCCAGCGGAACGTCCGCAACCGCGGTATCGCGGGTCAGAGCAGCGGACACCTGGCGCTTTTCGGGGACCCGAGGGACATGGACCTGCGCAGCGACCAGATCGTGGACAGGGCCATAACGATCAGAATCGGGACCACGGTCCTCAGGGACAAGGATGGCGGCAGGGTCGAAACTAACTGAGTTTGCCTCTGACCCAGTCGCGGGCGGCATTGAGGGCGGCGTCTAACGCCGCCGGATTGCCGGCTCCGGCCTGCGCCATATCCGGACGCCCGCCGCCCTTGCCACCCAGTGGGCTCGCCACGATATTCACCAGATCTCCGGCATGAATACGTCCGCTCAACGCCTTACCGACGCCGGCAATCAACGCCACTTTTTCCCCTTCTACACCGGCAAGCACGATAACCCCGTCGGGGTACTGACTGCGCAAGCGATCCAGGGCATCGCGCAGGGCTTTGCCATCCATCCCCTCTATGCGGCGGATCAATACCGGCACACCGCCTACGTCTTCGACCTCTGCGGCAAGATCCGCACCCGCTCTGGCGGCTTCATCCCGCTTGGCTTTTTCCAGCTCTTTTTCTAGTTGGCGCAGGCGCTCCAGGGTTTGTGCCAGACGTTGATCAAGCTCTGCAGGGGCGACTTTCAACAGTCCGGCTGCTGCTTGCAAGCGTTCTTCATCACGCTGAATAGCCTCCAGCGCCACCGCGCCGGCGACGGCTTCAATACGCCGGATGCCCGCCGCCACGCCGCTTTCGCTGAGTATCTTGAAAACGCCCATATCCCCCAGCGCCTCCACATGGGTGCCGCCGCAGAGTTCCATGGAGAAATCTCCCATGCGCACTACCCGCACCTCATCACCGTATTTCTCGCCGAAGAGGGCCATGGCACCTAGGGCCTGTGCCTCGGCAACAGGCAGGACCCGGGTTTCTGCGCCGACGTTATTGCGAATAGCGGCATTGACCACGCGCTCGATTTCCCGCAACTGCGCGGCCGTCACCGGCTCCGGCTGACTGAAATCGAAACGCAGCCGCTCCGGATTGACCAGCGAACCCTTCTGCTGCACGTGACTGCCGAGAACATTGCGCAGGGCGGCATGGAGCAGATGGGTCGCGGAGTGATGTGCTGCCGTTGCCCGTCGCCCCACTTCGTCCACACTGGCGAGCACCGTATCGCCAACCTGCAGACGACCGGATGTCAAACGACCCAAATGCACATGCAGGTGACCCATGGGCTTTTGGGTGTCACTCACGGCAAACAGGGCACCATCCGACTGGAGCTCGCCACGATCCCCCGCCTGCCCGCCGGACTCCCCGTAAAAAGGCGTCCGGTCGAGAATAACCACACCCGCATCCCCTGCTTCGAGGAAGGCCACCTCTTCGCCATCGCGGATCAGCGCCAGGACCTTCCCCTCATCCGCACAGGCCGTATAGCCGGTGAACCCGGTAGCCGACAGACGCATGGCCAGATCGTGGTACACCCGCTCGGTTTTGACCTCACCGCTGCCCGCCCAGGCGGCGCGGGAGCGGCTGCGCTGCTCGGCCATGGCCGCCTCGTAGCCCTCCATATCCATGACCAGATCGCGCTCGCGGGCAATATCAGCGGTCAGATCGACGGGGAAGCCAAAGGTATCCGCGAGCCGGAAAATGATCTCGCCGGGAATGGCGGCACCCGCTGCCAGACCCGCAATAGCCTCTTCCAGCAGACTGAGTCCGCGCTCCAGCGTTTCCCGGAATCGGGCTTCCTCACGCTCCAGAGCACGCTCGACTTCGCGCTGTGCCCGCGTGAGTTCAGGGAAAGCACTACCCATCTCGGCTACCAGTGGCGCCACCAGTTGATGAAAAAATACGGTCTCCATGCCCAGCTTGCGGCCATGACGCACGGCGCGACGGATAATGCGGCGCAGCACATAGCCGCGGCCTTCGTTGGCGGGCAGGACGCCATCGGTGATGAGAAAGCTGCAAGCGCGGATGTGATCCGCCAGCACCCGCAAACTGGTGTCCGTCGCCGTATCACTGCCGTAGGTTTTGCTACTGATGGTGGCCGCCGCGGCAATCAGCGGCTTGAAGAGATCTGTATCGTAGTTGTTATGCACGCCCTGGAGCACGGCCGCGAGACGCTCCAGACCCATGCCGGTATCGACGGAGGGTTTGGGCAGAGGGGTCAGGGTGCCGCTGCTGTCCCGGTCAAACTGCATGAAGACCAGATTCCAGATTTCGATATAGCGATCGCCATCGGCCTCGGGGCTGCCCGGAGGGCCACCGGGAATGTGGGGGCCGTGGTCATAGAAAATCTCTGAGCAGGGGCCACAAGGGCCGGTGTCACCCATGCTCCAGAAGTTATCCTTCTCGCCACAGCGGGAGAGGCGCGCGGGATCAATGCCGATCTCGTTAATCCAGATGTCAGCCGCCTCATCATCCTCTTCGTAAACCGTAATCCAGAGCTTTTCCGGCGGCAGGCCCAGACGCTCGGAGAGGAAGCGCCAGGCAAAACCGATCACTTCACGCTTGAAATAGTCGCCAAAAGAGAAGTTGCCCAGCATCTCGAAAAAGGTGTGGTGCCGCGCCGTGTAGCCGACATTTTCCAGATCGTTGTGCTTGCCGCCCGCGCGCATACAGCGCTGTGAGGAGACGGCGCGCCGGTAGGGACGGGTTTCCAGGCCGAGAAACACGTCCTTGAAGGGCACCATACCGGCATTGGTAAACAACAGGGTCGGGTCATTACGGGGAATCAGCGGGCTGGAGGGGACGATTTGGTGCCCCTGTTCCACAAAATACTCCAGAAAAGCTTGGCGAATGGCTTGCGCGTGCATCGGTCTTCCGTTGTTAAAGATAAAGTGTTTTTGTCTCCGGGCAGGGGGGTTCTCGCCCCCTCACCCGCTGTCAATCCGCAGAGAAATCCCTTTCTCTGCTGGCGGCCAACACCCGGCGAATCGTCTCTCCGGTAAATCCCCGTCCCGCCAGAAAACGGGCGCGCCGGACATAATCTTTGGCATCTGCTGGCACTGTATCGCCAAAACGCTTCTGACAGACCGCCTGCGCCTGCACCAGCCAGTTAATCTCGGGGTCTGCGGTAGCTTCCACCCCCGCCCGCTGCAAGTCCTGACGCAAGCGCAACGGCCCGTGCCCCTGACGCACGCGGGTACGGGTGAGCATTTCCACGTAACGCGCGTCATCCTGATAACCGGCAGCGACGAGTGCGTCCAGCGCCAGCGCCACGTCCCCTGCGTCACATCCCGCACGGAGCAGCTTGTCACGCAACTCCAGACGTCCATATTCCCGACGCGCCAGCCACCGTAGCGCCAGCGCGGTGGGATCGCCGCGTTCTGCCGTCAATTACTCGACCGCTGCGGGCTCTACCACGTCTTCGGCAAAAGCCAGGGGATGTCCTGCTGCCGCTGCCCGTATCCGCTGCTCGATATTGACCGCCAACTCCGGATGTTCCTTGAGATACTGGCGGGCGTTATCCTTGCCCTGGCCGATGCGTTCTCCCTGATAGCTGTACCAGGCGCCGCTTTTTTCGACGATGTCGAACTTCACGCCGAGGTCCACCAACTCGGAAAGACGGGAGATGCCTTCACCGTAATAGATGGCAAATTCGGCTTCACGGAAAGGTGGTGCGACCTTATTCTTGACCACCTTGACGCGGGTATCGTTACCTACCACTTCGTCGCTCTTTTTGATCGCGCCGATGCGGCGGATGTCGAGACGCACGGAGGCGTAGAATTTGAGGGCGTTACCACCGGTGGTGGTTTCCGGGCTGCCGTACATCACCCCGATTTTCATACGAATCTGGTTGATGAAAATGACCAAGGTGTTGGTCCGGGAGATATTGGCGGTGAGCTTGCGCAGAGCCTGGCTCATCAGACGCGCCTGCAAACCGACGTGGGAGTCGCCCATGTCGCCTTCGATTTCCGCTTTGGGGGTCAGTGCGGCCACGGAGTCGATAACAATCAGGTCGACAGCCCCGGAGCGCACCAGCATATCGGCGATTTCCAGCGCCTGCTCGCCGGTATCCGGCTGGGAGATCAGGAGGTTTTCCAGATCGACGCCAAGCTTATGGGCATAACCGGGGTCCAGAGCATGTTCGGCATCAATGAAAGCCGCCGTGCCTCCGGCAGCCTGACAACTGGCTATGGCGTGCAGGGTAAGGGTCGTTTTACCCGAAGATTCCGGTCCGTAAATCTCTACCACCCGGCCCCGCGGCAGGCCACCGACACCTAGAGCAAGGTCCAATCCCAGCGAACCGGTGGAGTAGACCTCAATGTCCTTGATGGCATTATGATCACCGAGACGCATGACGGCGCCTTTACCAAATTGCTTATCAATCTGTGAGAGGGCCGCCGAAAGGGCCTTGCTACGTTGTTCGTCCATAATGCTTTCCTTCTCCTGAATTGAGGGTTAACCCATCCTTGCAAAACACCATGTTGTAGTGGCGCGCGGCAGGGCCTGATGATCCGGTACTGCGGGGGTCATCGGAACAACCTTTTCCGGCATTCTACCTGAGCGGGCGGGCGGGGCAAACGACTGAAAGCCACTGCGGCATAATTCTTATCCGGCACGGAGGCCGCCGTTCAACCAGCCCCGCGCAATAATCCTAATAACCCGCCCAAAGCTACCGAACCCGCGGCATACTGCACCGACCAACGGTCTCCGTGAAAGTGACAAGTTCTCACCTGCGGTTCCGCGCCCCGCGCGCCCCAGGCCATACAGACGGTGCCCACCGGCTTGCCGGGCACGGCGCCTCCCGGCCCGGCGATGCCGGTGATCGCTGCGGCGATGTCCGCTTCGTGCAATGCACCCGCGAGCATTTCCAGGGCGGTCTCCTCCGCTACGGCCCCGACCCGCGCGAGGGTCGCTTCCTGCACCTTCAGCAACTGAATTTTCGCGGCATTGCTGTAGGTGACAAACCCGTGGCGCAGCAGCGCCGAGGAGCCTGGCAGGGCGGTGATCCGCGCGGCCAGATCACCGCCGGTACAAGACTCCGCCAGGGCGAGGCGGGTGTCCCGCGCACGGGCGTGCTGGAGTAAGGACCATTCCGGCGGTGCCATGTGCAGCGATATGGCGCACGGTGTTCCGGCCTCGACCCAATACTCGCCCGGCAAAACTTCCGGCGTGGTGCCGTTATCGTTGAAAAGGCTCAAAGGCACGTCGCAAACGGGCAGATGCGCGCTTGCCCAATCACGCAACGCGACCCAGTCACCGGCCGGCAGATGGGTGCGAAATGATGATTTTATCCAGCCCGCGGCGTTCGCAAACTCGCCAATGGCCACCGCCATGCCGGAACAATCGGGCAATGTGGCGACGAGTTCCACCCGGACATCCATCCCGGCCCGCCTGGCCCAGGCC
>JAKAFG010000012.1 GCA_021818125.1 Pseudomonadota bacterium
ATGATAACGCCCCCAGCACCCAGGGTTCAACCATTCCCGGAATCTTTACAGCTATCGCCTTTCCGCCTATCTTGGCGCCATGGAAACCTTCTTCAGTCATTACCTGCTCTTCCTCGCCGACACCGCGACCATTGTAGTCGCCCTGCTTATGGTTGCCGGCGGCCTCACTGCCATCGCCCTGAATAAACGCAAAACACCTGCGACCGGGCAAGTGCAGGTCAGCGACCTGCGCAAACAACTAGAACAGTCCAGCGAAAACGTCCAACAATACCGTCTGGACAAAAAAGCCCTGAAAGTCCACCAAAAGGCCCTCAAAAAAGACCGCAAAGCCAAGGACAGCAACGTCGAAAGCTGCACCTACCTGCTCGATTTTAAGGGCGACCTCCGCGCCTCTGCGGTGAGCGCCCTGCGCGAAGAAATCTCCGCCATTATCCAGGCCGCCAAACCCGGCGATACCGTCCTTCTGCGCCTGGAAAGTGGCGGCGGCATGGTCAACACCTACGGCCTCGCCTCGGCCCAGCTATTGCGCCTGCGCGCCGCCAAAATCCATGTCACGGTACTGATCGACGCCGTCGCCGCCAGCGGCGGCTACATGATGGCCGTCACTGCCGACCGTATCGTCGCCAGCCCCTTCGCCCTCATCGGCTCCATTGGCGTGGTCGCGCAGATCCCCAACTTCCACCGCTGGCTGCAAGACCGCAATATCGACTGGGAACAGTTCACCGCCGGCAAATTCAAGCGCACGGTCACCCTCTTCGGCAAGAACACCGACACTGGCCGCGCCAAGCTGCGCGAAGAACTGGAAGAAACCCACGCCCAGTTTCGCAACTTCGTACAACAATACCGTCCGCAGTTGGATTTGGAACAAGTCGCCACCGGCGAAGCCTGGCTGGGCAGCAAGGCTTTACAGCTCGGATTGGTAGATCAGCTCGCCACCAGCGACGAAATCATCCTGGAGGCGGCACAAAAGGGCAAAGTCCTCGCCCTCCATTATCAGCGCCAAAAGACACTCCCCCAACGCCTCGGCCTCGCCACCCAGCAAAGCTGGGACAAACTCTGGCAGATACCGATCTCTTGAAATACTCGCCATAGGCCCGTCGATCCGCACCGGCTGGACCGTTCACGACCAGCGATCAGTCCTTCACAGTGATTTCTGAAATCCGAACTCGACAGCACCACGCTCCGCTATCCGTTGCCTCGGTACTTCGCCTGATTCTCTAGCGTGTGATGCCACTCTCGGCACGCGCAATTTGCGTGAGTTTGGGCGGGTGCCAAATTTATCCGTGGTCAACTGGTTCGATTGACCTGATCGAGCATCGACAAAATGTACGCCATATTGGCGAACAACTCAACCGTTCAACCGATCGTGACCACCACCTCCGATTAACGCCAACACGGCTATCCTTGTGTTGCAATCTTCCGCGCCGATATCCTCTTCTGCCACGCCATGATCGCGTCGATGACTTCCTGGTCAAAGTCCATGGTTTCGCGTTCTTTTACTAGCTGTTTCGCCGCCTGCACCTGCGTATTCATCTGCCAGGTTCGAGAAATGTGCTGGAAATAGGGGTCGGCATCCAGATAGCAGTTTTCTTGAGGTAAGGCACGCTTCAATTTGAGTGGCTTACCTTCTTCAGCCCGGCACAGTACGGTTTTTGAATTAATCTCTGCTACGGTATACACCCGTAGTGCCGTTACCGTTCCGCTGTAAGGCACATGCTCCACAACCCAAAACTTATCCCCCACTTCGGCATCGGCAAAATCCAGATATTTGCCATACGCATTTCCCGTTGCAATTAACATAACCATTCCCCTACGTTGCGGATACCCGCCACATACTCAGCGCGAGTAGCAGCCAGGAAAGAATCAGCGCTGTTCCACCCACGGGCGCGAAAAAAGCCCAGAATACGTTGCTGGTCAGCGCCAGCAGATAGAGTCCGCCGCAGAACAACAGGATACCCAAGACCATCAATCCCCCTGCCGCATAAAGCAAACGCCGTTTGCCATATTGGCGGATCAACACGCCGATGAACAACAGACCGAGCCCGTGATAAATCTGAAAGCGATCCGCAATATCGTAAATATGCAGCCCCTCAGCACTCACCCCCCCGGCCACAAGATGATCTCCCGCCGCGCCGAAAATCACCGCCAGGGCCATGACCAATGCGCCCAGCGCCACAAAGCGCCCGCCCAACCACGGCGCATTCTCTGCCGAACATTCCGCCATACTATCCCCCTTACCAGCACCCTGCGTTTATAGCCTAGTGCAGGGCTCGGTTCAAATATTGGGCATTCCATCCACACCCTTCATAAGCCTGTGCTATGCTTAGCAACATAATTTCAGGAGGCATCATGGCAACACATAAGATTTGCATTCTCGGCGGAAGCGGTTTTGTCGGACGTCATCTGGCGGAGCGTTTAAGTCAGGACGGGCACTCGATACGCATCCTGACGCGCAACCGAGAGCGCAATCGTGAAAACCTGCTGGTGCTCCCCGGCGTGGAGGTGGTTGAGGCCGATGTCCATGACCCCATCGCCTTGGAGAAACAACTCGAAGGACGCGATGTGGTCATCAACCTCGTTGGCATCCTCAATGAAAACCACTCTGGCCGCAAAGATTATCCACCCGAGCGACATGGTGATTTCGAGAAGAACCACGTAGAACTGCCGCGCCTGGTGGCCAACACCTGCGGTCGTCTGGGCATTCCGCGCCTGCTCCACATGAGCGCCCTGGGAGCCAGCCCCATCGGTCCCAGCGCCTATCTGCGCTCCAAGGGGATTGGTGAGGAGATCGTTCGCCAGTCTGGCGAGAACAGCGCAGAAATGGGTCACTTTGATTATCTGAATGACCCCAAGCTGCTCTGGGGTCGCGGTCTGAAGGTGACCTCTTTCCGCCCTTCGGTAATTTTTGGCGAAGGGGATAGCTTTTTCAACCGTTTTGCCCAGTTACTACGCAACATTCCCTTCCTCATCCCATTGGCGGGCATCAACGCCAAAATGCAGCCGGTCTGGGTAGAGGATGTGGTCAGTGCCTATGTGCAGTCCATTGATGATGAAAAAACCTATGGCAAGGCCTATGACTTATGCGGTCCCAAGGTGTATACCCTCGGCGAACTGGTGGCTTATACCCAGAGCCTGATTGGCACCCATCGTGCCATCGTGCCCCTCTGTAACTTTGTCGGCAACCTACAGGCCAGTATCATGGAGAAGCTGCCGGGCAAAGTGCTCACGCGCGATAATTTGCTTTCCCTGTCCGTGGATAACGTCTGTACCAGGAACGATCTGGCTGACGTATTTCATATTCAGGCCACCGCCATTGAGAGCGTGGTACCCGGCTACGTGGGGAAAAAAGCTGCCCGTGCGGAGCGTCTGGCCGAAATCCGCAATCGGCGCCCTTAAACGCCAAGCCAGTTAGTGGATGGGGGAGCCGTCATCACTTACTTTCGATCATTTGTGCGTCCGCCAATTCCTGATCGTCGCTCTGCAAGCCCCAGGCGGCCAAGCGCGCGCTATCGTCCGTGGACCAGACCGCACGATGCAATGCGAGCATGGAGTTACGATCACTGAGCAGTACGTTGCGCTCGCGGTTATTGAGCCCCTGCGGCCCCTGCTCCAGCGCTTTGTGGCAGAGATTCGCCGCGCGTGACCAAGCACCTGTGCGATTACGCTGCAGGGCGGTATGTATGGCGTTGAAGCGAGGATCCACCACAACCTGTATGAAGGGATCCCCTTCAATGTGGGGCAGATAGGCCACGCTATCCACGCCGAGCGTCTGCAACTCTTGCGGGACATGCACCTCTTCGGGGATAACGAAGAGACGATGACGCCGCGCCCAGCGTCCCAGTGCTGGCCGACTTGTCCAGGCAGCCAGTGGCACCGCTGCCGTCAGCCCGCCGAGTATAGGTACCAGCCAGGCAAAATGCCAGGCACCCAGAAAGGGGTACAGTAGTGCTGCCAGACTCAGACCCAGCACGGAACACCAGCCAAAATACCGGAAGGCATCGGCCCAGGAGGTTTCCTGATCACCACGGACTTGCGTCCCCCAACGCACGCCACGCCCCATCAATGTCTGAATCACAAACTGGCTATGAAAGGCCATGCGGATCGGTGCCATGAGTATCGAAAAAATACTCTCAAAAAACATGCTGGCCACCAGACAGAATAAGCCACCGAAATTCTCTTTTTGACCCCGCTGACGCACGACCCAGAGCACCGCCATAAATTTGGGCGATAGCAGCAGAACAGCCGTTACCCCAAACAGCCAGAAGGGCATGGGATCGGCCAGCCAGCCCCAGTCAAAGGACGTTATACTGCCATCACTGGCTGTAGTGGCCCAGTGCAGTGAGCCCAGTGCACCGAGGATCAAAAATAGTCCCCATAAAGGCGCTGCTAAAAATGACATGGCACCGTTGATAAAGAGAAAACGATGCGCCGAGCGTAGCCCCTCCCCCGCCAGCAGGCGCAGATGTTGAAGATTACCCTGCGCCCAGCGGCGGTCCCGTTTGAGATCGTCAATCAGCGTCGGCGGTACTTCTTCATAGCTACCTGACAGGCTGGGCACAAACCATACCCCCCAGCCACTTTTGGCCATGAGCGCGGCCTCGACAAAATCATGGCTCAGCAGCGGGCCACCGAGAGGCGGGCGCCCGGGCAACACGGGCAGAGCACAATATTGGGTGAAGGGTGCGGTACGCAGAATGGCGTTGTGGCCAATATAATGGCCGTCGCCCAGTTGCCAGAAGCGCAGGCCGGCGCTGAAGATCGGTCCGTACAAATGTTGCGCAAACTGTTGCAGGCGGGCATAGAGGGTTTCGCGATTGACGGCCACCGGCTGGGTCTGGATGATACCGACCTGCGGATTGCCCTCCATCATCTCCAGCATCCGGTAGAGCGTCTCGCCGTTCATCACGCTGTCGGCGTCGAGCACGACCATGTATTCATAATCCTTACCCCAGCGACGGCAAAAGTCCGCCACATTTCCGCTCTTAGCCTTATTGTTGATGGGCCGCCGCCGGTAATGAATACGGCCAAAAGCATCCAAAGACTGACAGAGGGCTGACCACACCAGTTCTTCGCGCAGCCAGATGGCGGGATCACGCGTGTCACTCAGCAGGAAAAACTCGAAGTGCGCGAGCGCTCCAGCATGTTGCAGAGATTTATAGGTAGCCTGGAGCCCCGCCGCGACCCGCTCTACCTCTTCGTTGTAGATGGGCATGACTATAGCTACACGGCTCTGCGGACGCGGCTCTGCAAGGCGCAGTTCGGGACTGCCCGGCGCGGTGTCTGTCCGTCCGCGCATGAGCAGGATGAACCCCACGAGCGCCGTCCAGAAACCCGCAGATATCCAGGCGAACAGTAACGCGAAAATAGTCAGCGTCGGGATTTCCAGCCACAGGGGCAGACGGTCTGCCAGCACCTGAGCGAGCATCAAGCCGGCACTGCACGCAGGAAGAATGATGAAAGCGCTGAGCCAGTAGCGCCGGTACCGACCGATGGCTTCCCATGGCCGGGCGCCGCTACGACCCATATTCAGGCTTCTCCGGGCAACACGCGCCGATTCGCACTGATCGCACGACGGTCCAGTAAAGACTGGACAAGGCGCAACAAGGCTGCGCCCCAGGAGCGATTCAAAGGCCGCGAGGCCATGCTCGACCGCACGGTGGCCGGGGCCATTTGGCGCTGCAACCAGCGACAGGATTTGCCGTCATGGGTTTCGCCCACGGGCAGATTGAGAGACAAATCCAGACGCGCATCCAGTTCATCGCCGTCCGTCAGGGTCGCCAGGGCCATGTGCAGGCTCGCGAAGGCTTGCGCATAAAGTGCTTCGCCCTCCATGTCGGCGCCGCGCAGTTGCGCGACCACCTGCCCGCGGATCCACAGCCGCTGGGCATCTGTCAAAGACAGACGAGCCATGTACTGCTCCACACGGGCCAGCACCGGGGCTTTGTTTGCGACGACCATGGCCTCCGCTGCCCAACCCGCCAGCAGTTCACCCGCAGGATTGACGCTGTAGCTTGATTCATCTTTAAACATTACACCTACTCCTTTGCCGCATGTAAGAGATATGTCCAGGTATTACTCATCACCTGGTTGTCCAGGGTTAAAAAACACCGCACGTTGCTGGGTGTACCAGATTGCGGCTGAATAACCGCGATGACCCGCCAAAAATGGTCTTTTTTATCCCATTCCAGGTTTTGACTGAGCACTTTGGCGCCCTCTTGCGCATCCAGATGGAACTGAACAGGCATGTTCCCCGGCAGCTTGGTCAGTGCGCCACCCGCGAAATCAATCACCACCGTCCGCGCACCGGGAACTTTCACATCATCACCCAAATAGGTGCCCACCGGATGGGCCAGCGGGATCAGACCGTGGTTATTGAGGAAAAAGCGCAGGGTATACGCGAAGTGCAGGGGTGTTTTGGGCGCAGGCTCATGCTCCGGCACCCAGAACACAGCGATGTTGTCCATATCACGATTATTGGTGGGGAGTTCTACCAGGCGCACCTGCCCCTTGCCCCAGTCACCATCGGGCTGTACCCAGACGCTGGGACGTCGCTGATAGTCGGTCTCAATCCCTTCATACGCGGAGAACTGGCGATCCTCCTGAATCAGACCAAAACCGACGGGGTGATCCATGTCGTAAGTGGTGGTCTGGATGTGCAGGGGGTTATCTATGGGACGGGTGATCCATTCGCCATTGCCGTTGGCCATGACCAGGTCGCTGGAGTCGTGCTGCGCCGGGTGCCAGTCACCGGCAGTAATGCCGCGGCCATGTCCGTGCCAGTACATGCTGGTCAAGGGCGCAAGCTCCAGCACCTGTACCGGCTTGCGCAGGTAAATGGTAGCATCGACATGTACCGTGCTGCTGTCACCCTGCTGGATAGTGAAGCGATAGGCACCCGTCGCTACCGGACTGTCCATGAGCGCGTAGACCACCATCTGGGTAGCGCCCGCCTTGGGCTGCACCAGCCAGAATTGTTTGAAGTAGGGGAAGATTTCGCCAGAAGGCTGAGCCGTGTCGATCCCGAGGCCACGTGCCGACGTCCCGTAGATGGCGCCTTTGCCCACGGCGCGGAAATAAGTCGCACCGAGGAAGGAGATGAACTCGTTATAATGAGGCGGCGTATTGAGCGGCGCGAGCAGACGGAAACCGGCGTAACCGAGTTCGCTGGGCATATCTTCGGGTACGTTCAGATCCCCGAAAGTGAAATGTTTCAACGTAAAGCGAATCGGCTGCACCACACCATCCACAACGCTGCGAATAACCACAGGGCGGTGAAACCAGGAGCCGGGCAGATAAAACTGCGCCTGGAACGGCAAATTGTCGCCACGCCAGAGCGGCGAGACATCCTGAATTTGGGCATACTGCTCAGGACTGAGGTCTTTCAGAAAAGCCGGAATGGGTAGTGGCTTAGCGTCATAAGCGCTGTTCACCAACATTTTGGCCTTGGCCTCTACGTTGGTCATGCTAAAATCAGCGGCATACGCTGGCAGCGTGATAGCCCACCCTGCCAGCCCTAGCAGGACGGCGGAAAGCAGTTTTAGTGGCGGGTGATAGCGGCGATAAATATTCATGTTGTGGAGTTAAGCAAGGCTTGTGCCATATTGTTAATTCTATGATTTTATAATTATAATTATTACTTTTAGGTTGTTTTTGTCGCCTGCACCCGACGCCTTTAGGGGAATGTGCCGTGAATCGACTGCACTGGAGGGTGTACTCTTGCGGACGGGTTCCAGGCAATCTTCATAGCGCTCTGAAAACATTATATTATCGCAAGACACTAATAGATTGTTTCCATAAACGATGCATTACGACCATAAAAGATGGCGAGGGGTAAGCGTCGCTGATAGACAACAACATAATTTATGGGCGGATGCCTGCTCTGTGGCGGGGCTTATAAGCTCGGGAAGCCGCAACGGGTCGTAAACATGAACAACAACTTGACAAATAATTCTTACTGGATTGAAAAAGAGGGCTTTATGAACACAAGTAACTATGACATCACGATTATCGGTAGCGGCCCAGGTGGCTATCGCGCGGCGGTACTCGCCGCTCTGCGTGGCAAAAAAGCCGCAATCGTCGAGAAACAGACCTGGGGTGGCACCTGCCTGAATCGCGGTTGCGTCCCCAAAAAGGACTGGCATGAGACGGCAAAGTGGATCGAGCAAAGTCGTCACTTCGAAAAGCGGGGTGTTGTGGGTTCGGCGCTCACCGGAGATATGGCGCAAGCCTGGCAGCACCAGCATCAGGTGGTCGAGACGGTGCGCACCAGCTATGTGGATTATCTGAAACGTCTCGGCGTGCATCTCTATGATGGCACTGGCCGCTTCCTGGATCCGCAGCGTATTCAAATCCAAGGCGCGGAGGGCCTGACGGAAATCCATACGGAAACCAGCATCATCGCCACCGGCTCCACGCCTTCGTTGCCCACGGGGATTGCCGCCGTGCCTGGCAAGGTACTAACCAGCGATATGCTCTATGACGATGGCGTCCCCAGCGGGGATCGGGTAATCCTGGTGGGCGGCGGGGTCATCGGCACCGAGTTCGCGTATATTTTTACCCAACTCGGCAAACAGGTGGAATGGCTGGTGCACTCCCCTTCTCTCGCTCATACCCATTATTCACCACAGGCCAAGGATACGCTCAAAGCGGCGCTGGCGGCGTTGAATATTCATCCACAGGCCGGATTCAAGATCGCCCACATTGAGACAGCGATTGATGGAGTGACGGTCCTCAGTGACCAGGGGAAGTCGGTCCAGGGCGATTGGCTGCTGCTCGCTACCGGGCGCCATGCCTTTACGGAGGGATTGGGACTGGAAAACACCGGCGTCACCCTGGATGATCGCGGATTTGTACAGACCAACACCATGCTGGAGACGGAAGAGCCCGGCATTTATGCCATTGGCGATGCGGTCGGCCCGATCATGAATGCCAATCAGGCCCTCAGTGATGCCCAGATAGTCATCCACAATCTGCTCAGCGAAGAAAAGCAGGAACGCGATCCGCTCTGGGTGCCGGAACTGGTTTACTCGGCAGTGGAACTGGCGCGTATCGGCATGAATGATGATGCGGCCGAAGACCAAGGCTTTGAACCAGCGGTGGGTTTCGCCGCTTTTGAGACTTCACCGCGCGCGCTGGGGCAGGACGATAGCGCGGGCTTCGTCCGCTTGTTGGCGGACATGGATAGCGGCGAATTGCTCGGCGGTGAAATCGTCGGCCGCGATGCTGGCGAACTGATTCATCTGCTCGCGAGCAGTGGCAGCCGCGATGAGGCCCTGCGTAAGATTGTCGAAACCCGCGTCAACCACCCCTCGCGCGCGGAGGAGCTGGTGAACGCCACCGAAACGCTAGCGGCACGGTGGGGTCTGGAGGAGCAGATTTTTGGGGCGACAGATTAACCGAGGGTATCGAGGGTATATAGAAAGGCGCGCAAATCCAGCAGTTCGTCTTCACAAAGCGTGTGGTCCATGGGGTAGTGGTGTGTGCTTACCGCATAACCCAATGGCTCCATAATCTGCTGGGCAATCTCCATATAAGAAAAGGGCAAAACGGCATCCTGTTTCCCGTGCGCCCAGAATATCGGCGGTGACTTGGCCGTGGCGGCTGGCAGATGGGTGCGCGACGGCAGGTAGGCACTGAGGGCAAGCACCGCCTTGGTCGCGTAACTGACATGCAACGCGGTGTAGAGCGACATGGCGCCGCCCTGCGAAAATCCACCGAGAATGATGGACGATCCCTTACCAGCCTCATGATCCAGCAGTGCGCTGAGTCGCCTGGCCATGCCTTGTAATCCTTCCACATCTTCTGCGGAATGACTGTCGAGACCATAAATGTCATACCAGGCCCGCACCGGTCTGCCCCCGTTGATGCGCACCGGGCGCACCGGCGCATTGGGAAATATCCAGCGGAAGCGACCTTCCGGGTCTACAAAATCCGCCACCCCTACGAGGTCTTCCATAGAGGCTCCAAGGCCATGCAGGAGCACAACGCAAGGGGCGTCCACGTCACGACCGGGGCGCGTCAGCAGCCCCTCCGGCCAGAGATCATGAATCAACGGCATGCTCGTTATTGCTCCGCAGTGCATCTAACTTACGATATAAGGTACGTTCGCTTACGCCCAGACGCTGCGCCAGGCTGCGGCGATCCCCGCCGTGACTTCCCCGCGCCCAGCGCAGATATTGCTCTTCCAGTTCCGCCAGCGGAATAATTTCTTCAACGCCTGGTACGGAGGACTGCCTGGCAGACTCAGCGTTTGCCAGGCTGAGTTTCTGCTCTGGCAGACGCTGAAGGTTTGCGGGCAGGTGCTCGGGGAGAATCCAGACATCATCAGCCAACAGTGCGGCACGCTCAAGAATATTGCGCAATTCACGAATATTACCAGGATAATCATAGCATCGCAGCAGATCCAGCGCGTCCGCATGAAGATGCAGGCCCTTGGCCACCGGCAATCGCTGCAAAATGGCTTCCGCCAGCGGCGGTATATCCTCCAGGCGCTCACGTAACGCAGGCAACATGATAGGAAAGGTATTCAAACGATAATACAGATCCTGCCGGAACCGATCCTCCGCGACCATTCTCTCCAATGGGCGGTGGGTAGCCGAGACCAGGCGGAACTGCGAGCGAATCGGCTCCACGCCCCCCACTCGCCGGAAATGGCCCGTTTCCAGCAGGCGCAGGAGTTTTACCTGCAAGCTGAGGGGAATATCGCCGACTTCATCCAGAAAAAGGGTGCCACTATTAGCCGCTTCTACCAAACCAATTTTGCGCGAATGCGCGCCAGTAAATGCCCCTTTCTCATAGCCGAAGAGCTCACTCTCAAAGAGGGTTTCGGGCAATCCCGAGCAATCCACCGCCACAAAAGGCCCGTTGCGAACACGGCTAGCCTGATGCACGGCCGCGGCAGCCAGCTCCTTACCCGTCCCGGACTCCCCGAGCAGCAATACGGCAGCCTCACTGGGGGCCGCCCGTCGGATAAGCGTGGTAACGTCCCGCCAGGCGGAGGAGTTGCCGACCATGACTGGGGCGGATTGCACAGCCGACTGCGGCATGAGGACCAAAAGTTCGAGAAAATACACGACCTCAGCGTTATCGTTGCGGATGGGGTACAGATCAATTTGGGCGTTTCCGGAGGTACTGCCATGCACCACATGCTGGTCGGTACCAGAACGCTGACACACGTCGAGGGGGCAGTGGTTACCCCCCTGACGACACGTGTAGCCGGCCTCCGCCATGATCTCGTAACAGAGCCGCCCCTGTAAGGGCTTGCCATCACCGAAGACCCGCCGGTAGGCCTGATTGGCGGCAAGGACCGTGTAATCTGCGCAAAGCAATACCGCCGGAGTGCTAAAACAGTCTAACAGCGATGTCATTTCCGGTCGTAACTGCTTGAGTAAATCCGTCATGCCCCCTCCCTCATTGCACACCACACGCCGGACCCGCTATCCGCATAATGAGCGCACCCCCCTCGCGTATGCCAATTATAGCAGCATCTGCCAATTCGTATATGTCATTTTTGACAGTCATACCGAAGTCCAGACAGCTCTCGAGCCAGGGCGGCGCTGAAAAATCTCCAAAGAAAAATATAACATTTTGTTTGTTATTGCATTATAAAAAAATGCCCTGTCTGCAACACAACATAAAATAATGGTACAGCGATTGCTAATGATCTGATGTCCATACATTCGACAGGGACGGGCGACATGATATTCAGACAACTATGCACCCCCAAAGGCGGCCACCTGAGCTATCTGCTGGGCGACCCCGTTACGCGCGAGGCCGTCATCATCGACCCCATGCCTGCGCATGTTGACACTCTTGAGGCATTCATGGCGGAGCGCGGCCTGAATCTGCGCTACATTTTGCAGACCCACCATGAACCCGCGCATATCACCGCCGCCACCGTCCTGAAAGAACATAGCGGCGCCCGGATCGTTGCCCATGAAAGCACGGCCGATGAACACATCGACTTGCGCCTGCGTCACGGCGATGTCCTATACTTCGGAGAAGAAAGTCTGCGGGTTCTGCACACCCCTGGGCTCAGTCCCTGCGCTGTCACCTACTGGTGGGAGGATCGCTTGTTCACCGGGATAACCTTGCTGGCCACGGGCGCCGCGCCCTGTACCAACCAAAACGATCTGCAAACCCTGTATCACAGCATTACCCACCGTTTACTCAGTTTCCCGGGGGAAACTCTGATCTATCCCGGCCAAGAAAGCAAAGGTCGGCGTCTCACCAGCATCGAAGAACTCCGCCGCAAAGACAACTGGTTCAACAATCAACGGGGCAAGCGCGCTTTTTTACGCAGTTGTGCGCTATTGTTACCGGAGAAGGCACTAGTAGAAATAGCTAGTATAAATGATGTAAACGAAGTTGTGGCACAGAAAGAAGATGTGCACCATTACATGCCCGGTCGGAACATTCCGGCTTCTTTGTAGGAGGAAATTCATGGACATGTTGATCAATCCCACGGTGGTGGAGCTATCGCGCCTGCAATTCGCGCTGACCGCTCTCTACCATTTCTTATTCGTCCCTCTCACCCTTGGTATGACCTTTATTCTGGCCACCATGGAAACGGTGTATGTCATCACCGGTAAACCGATTTACAAAGAAATGACCCAGTTCTGGGGTAAACTCTTCGGCATTAACTTTGCCCTGGGTGTCGCCACTGGTCTGACTATGGAGTTTGAATTCGGGACCAACTGGTCCATGTATTCTCACTTCGTGGGCGATATTTTCGGCACCCCGCTGGCCATTGAAGGGCTGATGGCCTTCTTCATGGAATCCACCTTTGTCGGTGTGATGTTCTTTGGCTGGGAGCGAATGAGCCGTAAGGCGCACCTCGTGGTCACCTATCTGGTTGCCCTGGGTTCCAACCTTTCTGCATTGTGGATTCTGATTGCCAACGGCTTTATGCAGGACCCGCGCGGCGGCACTTTTGATCCCAATACCATGCGGATGCAATTTTCCAGCTTTATTGAACTGATCTTCAACCCCGATGCGCAGGCCAAGTTCGTCCACACCTCCATCGCAGGTTTTGTGACCGGCTCCATGTTCGTCATGGGCATCAGCGCTTATTATCTGTTGACCAACAAGCGGAAGGATATAGCGCTGCGCTCCTTCCGTATCGCCGCCCTGTTCGGCGTGATTTCCAGCATCGGCGTAATTACGCTGGGTGATGCCCTGGGCTACATTGACGGCCAGAAACAACCCACCAAGCTGGCGGCCATGGAAGCCATCTGGAACACGGACTACAATACCGTCTCCGCTTCCTGGAACCTTATCGCCATCCCCAGCCGGGCCGAGCAGAAGAACGTTTTCGCGGTTTCCATCCCGTATATACTTACGCCACTGCTGACCCACTCCGAAACCACGGTGATTCCGGGCATCATCCAGTTGGAACAAGAAGCCAAGCCGAAAATCGTGAATGGCATCAAGGCCATGATCGCTCTCAAGGAATATAACGCAGACCACAGCAACACCCAGGCTCTGACGACTTTCAAACAGTATGAGAATGACATGGGCTATGGTTTCCTGGCCATGCAATTTGCGCCTGATCAGGACCTCAAGAAGATCAACGCCACTAATCTGCCCAGTGTTCTGGACAAGACCGCAAAGGACACTATCCCCAATGTCTGGGTGGAATTTTGGTCCTTCCGCCTGATGGTGGCTGCAGGCTTTTTCATGCTGGCACTGTTCGCTTTCGCCGCCTACTTCAGCCTGAAGAATGAGATTGAAAAGCACCCCGGTCTGCTCAAGCTGGCCATGTGGAGCATTTCGCTGCCTTGGGTGGCCGTGGAGTTCGGTTGGATCACCGCTGAAAATGGTCGTCAGCCCTGGTCCGTATTCGGCTGGCTGCCCACCTTCGTCTCTGCTTCCACCCACAGCGTTGGCTACATGGTGTTCTCACTGATCGGGTTCACTTTGTTGTACAGCTCTTTCATCGCTGCGGAGCTTTACCTCATGTTCAAATACGCCCGTCTGGGTCCGCAGGAAGATCATCACGGTCATGGCGCCGAGCCTGCAGGTGGTGGTATGGCCGGACAGCCGACATTCGCCAAGCTCAGCATGGATCGCAAGTAATCTCTGCGGGATGAATCAGGGGGGTATTTCACCCCCCGCTTGAATGGAGAACACAATATGGATGCTTATGTGGATTTAAAAGTATTCTGGTTTCTGATCCTCGGTATCCTGCTCATGGGCCTCGCCATCATGGTGGGTATGGACATGGGTGTAGGGACGCTGATGCGTTTCGTGGGCAAAACCGATGGCGAACGCCGTGAGGCCCTGAACATCGTGGGTCCTCACTGGGATGGTAATCAGGTATGGTTCATACTAGGCGGCGGTGCGATTTTCGCTGCTTTCCCCACCCTGTACGCCACTTCTTTTTCGGTCTTTTACATCGTCATGATTTTGCTTCTGTTCAGCATGATCATGCGGCCGGTCGCCTTTGAGTATCGCTCCAAGGTGCCCACACAGCGCTGGCGCGATTCCTGGGACTGGGTATTTCTCCTTTCCGGTGCCCTGCCCATGATTATTTATGGTGCCGCTATGGGGAACATTCTGGAGGGTGTGGGTTTCCATTTTGGCTGGGACGGGCAGTATTACCAGACGGAGTCTTTTATCTGGTATCTGCTGAATCCTTTTGCGATTCTCTGTGGCGTACTGTCACTGAGCCTGGCCATCTATCAGGGCGGTACCATGCTCATGATCCGTGGTAGCGGTGCGCTGTATGACCGGGCACGGAATTACGCGAGCGTCGGTGGTCTTTTGGCACTGGTGCTCTTCGTTATCGGCGGCTTCATGGTGTCCGGCATGAAGGGTTTCCAACTGATCAGCGGTGATCCGGGCATGCCCGCCAATCCCGTCAGCGGTCAGACCGTAGAGATGGTCAAAGGGGCATGGATGGCCAACTATTCCGCCCACCCCATTCTCTGGCTGGTACCCTTGCTGGGATTGGTCGGCATGGTTTTGGGCGTGCTCGCGCTGCGTGCCAACAAGCCCACTCTCGGCTGGTGGATGGGTGCGCTGGCCTGGATCGGTACGGTCGGGGCGGTGGGCACCTCCATGTTCCCCTTCCTGATGCCCTCCACGGACAACATCAACCAGAGCCTCACCGTCTGGAACAGTACGGGCAGTGAGTATAATCTGATCTGGATGACCATCTTCGGCCTGATTTTCCTGCCCATCATCATCAGTTACACCGCTTGGTGTTTCCGGGTGATGCGCGGCAAGGTGGCGGCACCCGACACGCAAGACGACCACGCTTATTAAGGAGAGGCTGACATGAAAAATTTGCTCACATTTATCGGGTTGGCAGCGGTCATGGTGTTGTCCCTTTTTCTGGCGGTGATTACCGGTGATTATGGTCCCTGGTACTTTGCCTGGCTGGTGGGTACCACCATGATTGTCCTTATCTCTGCTGCGGGTGCTATCATGTTCGAAAGACAGGATGAAGAGCAGCTGCGAAAGCAGGGTTCCAACCACTAGAAGACGAGGAGCTGTCTATGCAATATGTCGATCTGGAAGATTTTATCTTCATCATACCGTTCATTTACTTCAGCCTGTCCGGTATCGCCTACCTCTACACCAGAAAACGGTTCCGCTAAGCGGTATACCGTCGGAGGGGCCATTACGGCCCCTTTCTTGTATTAACGCAGGTAGATATTCTTCCCCAGCCGCTTAAAGTCCTCTGCCTTTTCCTGCAGTCCTTCCAGTCGGGCCGTCTCGATGTCTTCACCCTTGGTTTGCGCGTATTCCTGCAAATCCTGGGAAATTTTCATGGAGCAGAAATGGGGACCGCACATGGAGCAGAAGTGCGCCGCCTTGGCGCCTTCCTGCGGCAAGGCCTCGTCGTGATATTCCCGCGCTTTTTCCGGGTCCAGCCCGAGGTGAAACTGGTCTTCCCAGCGGAATTCAAAACGGGCCTTGGACAGGGCATTATCGCGCACCTGCGCACCGGGATGTCCCTTGGCCAGGTCGGCGGCATGGGCGGCAATCTTATAAGTGATGGCCCCTTCCCGCACGTCATTTTTGTCCGGCAGACCAAGATGCTCCTTGGGCGTGACGTAGCAGAGCATGGCGGTGCCGTACCAGCCGATCTGGGCGGCGCCGATGGCGCTGGTAATGTGGTCGTAGCCGGGCGCGATGTCCGTGGTCAGCGGTCCCAGGGTGTAGAACGGGGCCTCGAAACAGTGCTGTAGCTCCTCGTCCATATTGGCCTTGATGAGTTGCATGGGCACGTGACCGGGGCCTTCGATCATGACCTGCACATCGTGCTTCCAGGCGATCCGGGTGAGTTCACCCAGGGTGTGCAACTCGGCAAATTGCGCCTCGTCATTGGCATCGGCCAGCGAGCCGGGACGCAACCCATCACCGAGGGAAAAACTCACGTCGTAGGTCTTCAT
This sequence comes from Pseudomonadota bacterium, assembly GCA_021818125.1. Taxonomy (GTDB): domain Bacteria; phylum Pseudomonadota; class Gammaproteobacteria; order Acidithiobacillales; family Acidithiobacillaceae; genus Acidithiobacillus. The sequence continues at coordinate 16,401 of JAKAFG010000012.1, forward strand.
GATCTCGCAGATTTCTTCGAAATGGGTATAGAGAAAGCTCTCCTGATGGTGGGCGAGACACCATTTGGCCATGATGGAACCACCGCGCGACACGATGCCGGTAAGACGATTCGCCGTCAGCGGGACGTAACGCAGCAGGACCCCGGCATGGATGGTGAAGTAATCGACACCCTGCTCCGCCTGCTCCACGAGCGTATCCCGGAACAAGTCCCAGGTGAGGTCTTCGGCCTTACCATCGACCTTCTCCAGGGCCTGATAAATCGGCACGGTACCGATGGGTACCGGACTATTACGGATAATCCATTCGCGGGTTTCGTGAATGTGCCTGCCGGTGGATAAATCCATGACCGTATCGGCGCCCCAACGGATCGACCAGACCATTTTTTCCACTTCTTCGGCGATGGATGAGGTGACCGCGGAGTTGCCGATATTGGCGTTGATCTTCACCAGGAAATTACGGCCGATAATCATTGGCTCCAGTTCCGGGTGATTGATATTGGCGGGGATGATGGCGCGGCCCCGGGCGATTTCGTCGCGCACAAATTCCGGGGTAATGGTGTCGGGGATCTGTGCGCCGAAGGACTCGCCGCGATGGGCACGGAACAGCGCCGGATGGCTGGCGCGCAGATGCTCCAGACCCTGGTTTTCGCGGATGGCGACGAACTCCATTTCGGGGGTGATGATACCGCGCCGCGCATAGTGCATCTGGGAGACGTTGCCGCCGTTGGCCGCCCGGCGGATTTCGCGGCGATAATGAAAACGCAGATCCGCCGTGCGGACATCCGCCAGACGGGCGCGACCATAGGCGGAACTGGGCTCGGGGCGGCTTTCGATGGCGGTATCCGTCGGCGACCATTGCCAGCGCAGGGCGGGCAAGCCCGCATGAATATCGATGACCGCGTCCGGGTCGGTGTAGGGACCGCTGCAATCGTAAACCGGGATGGCAGGATTGACATCGAGGCCGCCGTCACGCTTCCGGGAGTCGCTCTGCCGAATCTCCCGCAAGGGGATGCGCAATTCCGGGAAACGCTCGCCACTGAGGTAACGCTTGTGTGAGCCGGGAATCGGGCCGCAGGTTACCGCTGCGTCCTGCATAGTGTTCACCATATCCGTGGGACGGGTAGCCATAATCATTCCTCCTAAAAATTTATCCGATTACTGCGGAACAAAATCAGGATGCGGGAGGAAGATGCGGACAGGCGTGATGCGGTCGCGCTTCCCTACGCCGGCATAACCCGGATCAGGTTCCAAGGGTACCTCTCAGCCCACGACGTGGACGCCCCTAGCGTTTATAACGATTCACTGAGCAAGGTACGGGAAGCTGAGCGAATCTGTCAAGTTATCAACATGTGTCCATCTTGAACATCCGCTACTTCAAAACGAGAAAAATCCGCTAACCTCTTGGATTCTGCCACCTCATCATGGGGAATCAGGAGATATTTCCAGGGCTTGCCGCCGACCTGCGCGGCGTGATCCGATGCGTGTTTACACCAGCGCGCAGCGGCCGCGGCCTTGGCCCGGACTTCCGGCGTGTTGAGTTCGCTGCGCGCTTTGGTTTCCGCCATAAAAACGGTTGTGTCGGTTTCCGCGACGAAATCCGGGACATATTCGGGCTGTTCGGCACCCAGCTTGTAGTACATCTGAAATTGTCCCTTGGCCGGCTTAAACCATTTCAAGGCATCGCGTTCCAAAATGACCGCGAAGCGACGCTCCGTATCGGAGTCGAATTTTTGCAATGGATACAGGCAACGCGCAAAGCCGCCAAAGAGCATCTGCTTGATGCGGCCGGGTTCGCTGACCGTTTCCCGGAAGTGGTGAACACCCTGCCCTGCCGCTACCGTATAATTGCATGGCCTCAGCGCCGTAAAACCCCGGCTTACCTGCACCTCATAGCCGGTCGCTGCCTCCCAGAAATGCGCCATCATTTCGGCGTGAATCAGTCGGGCAAG
>JAKAFG010000210.1 GCA_021818125.1 Pseudomonadota bacterium
GGCCGGATTGTCGTTACGCGCGCCATGTCCCATAGCCAGGGCCATGTCGGCAATTTTGCTGGCCTTGTCGCCCATCCGCTCCAGATCCGCGATAGTCTTGATCAGGGTCATCACCAAACGCAGATCACTGGCGGCAGGCTGACGCGTAGCCAGAATATTGATGCACTCTTCTTCAATACGCACCTCGTAACCATTCACCTCATGGTCACGGCCAATCACCTCACGGGCCAGTTCGGCATCTGACTCCTGCAGTGCCCTGACAGCATTCGTGATCTGCTCCTCCACCACCCCCCCCATGGCGAGCACCAAGGCGTGGACCTCATGGAGTTCTTCATCAAAACGCTGGGAAATATGTGGTTCTTTGTCCATAGCTGCGCTCCTTAACCGTAGCGACCCGTGATGTAGTCTTCTGTCTGTTTTTTACCGGGATTGGTGAATAACTGATTGGTAGGCCCAAATTCCACCATCTCGCCGATATACATAAATGCCGTGTAATCAGAGACGCGCGCCGCCTGCTGCATGTTGTGGGTGACGATCAGAATCGTAAACTGATTGCGCAGTTCACTCACCAGCTCTTCAATCTTGAGGGTAGCAATAGGATCCAGCGCCGAAGTCGGCTCATCCAGCAGGATCACCTCTGGTTGCACTGCCACTGCGCGCGCAATGCACAGGCGTTGCTGCTGCCCGCCGGACAACCCCAGCCCGCTCGTCTTGAGCTTATCCTTAACCTCCTCCCAGAGAGCTGCCTGGCGCAACGCCTGCTCCACCCGCTCGTCCATCTCCACCTTGCGTAATTTTTCATAGAGCTTGATGCCAAAGGCGATATTGTCATAGATGGACATGGGAAAAGGCGTTGGTTTCTGAAATACCATACCGATTTTAGCGCGCAGCATATTCACATCCATGCCGGGAGCGAGAATATTCTCGCCATCCAGCAGTACCTCGCCGGTCGCCCGTTGCCCAGGGTACAGAGAATACATGCGATTAAACACCCGCAGGAGCGTCGACTTGCCGCAACCCGATGGCCCGATGAACGCTGTCACCTGATTTTCTGGCATTTCCAGGTTGATATCTATGAGGGCCTTGTTGCTCCCGTAAAAAAAATCCAGGTGGCGGACGGATATTTTGGTTTTCTGAGGTTCCGACATTAACGCGGACTCCTGTCTTTGATAAGAAAGCGAGAAACGAGGCCCAAGACTAGCACAGCCATGGCAGCTATCAACGCACCCGCCCAGGCCAGATGCTGCCATTCCGGATAAGGACTCATGGCAAATTGAAAAATGACTACGGGGACATTGGCGATCGGCTTGTCCAGATTCATGCTGAAGAACTGATTATTGAGCGCCGTGAACAGCAGCGGTGCGGTCTCGCCGCTAATCCTTGCCACCGCCAGCAGAACCCCGGTGAGTATACCAGAACGCGCAGCCCGATAACTCACCTGAACGATCATCTTCCAATGCGGCGCCCCCAGGGCCAGGGCCGCCTCACGCATGGTACCGGGAACCATGCCCAGCATCTCATCAGTGGTGCGCAGGACGACGGGCAAAAGCAAAATAGCCAGTGACAAGGCCCCGGCAAAACCCGAGAAGTTCCCGATGGGCACCACCACGACTGCGTAAATAAACAGGCCGATCACGATGGAAGGCGCGCTGAGCAGAATATCATTAAAAAAACGGGTGACCCCCGCCAGGCGGCTGCCTTGCGCAAACTCGGCGAGATAGGTGCCGGCCAGGATTCCCACAGGGGTACCGATCAGCACCGCCACGCCGATCATCAGCAGGCTGCCCACGAAGGCATTGCGCAGCCCGCCGATGCTGCCGGGCGCTGGCGTATCTCCTGTAAACAATTCCAGGTTCAGGGCGGTAGCGCCATAAGAGAGGGTGGTCCAGAGAATCCAGACCAGCCAGAAGAGGCCAAACAGGGTCATGGCTACCGCCATGCCCAGATTGAAGATATTCCAGAAGCGGCGGCGCAGATAACGGACGTTCATAGCCGTACTCATAGGCCCGCCTTCCCTTGCCCCTGACCGAGACGCCAGAGCATCAGTTTGGCCAGCACCAGCACCACGAAGGTAATGATGAAGAGAATGAAACCCAAGGCCATGAGCGCCGACTTGTACATGGGTGAAAAAGCCTCGGCAAACTCGTTCGCCAGCGCTGCGGCGATAGAGTTTCCGGCGTCGAGCAAAGAGATATGGAGGTCGTGGGCATTACCGATCACAAAGGTTACTGCCATGGTTTCACCAAGGGCACGGCCCAGACCGAGGAACACCCCACCGACTACCGCCGTACGGGTATATGGGAGAACCACATGGCGTGCCACTTCCCAAGTCGTGGCACCCAGGCCATAGGCCGACTCTTTGAGCATCGCTGGCACGACCAGAAAAACATCGCGCATGATCGCCGAAATAAAGGGGATTACCATGACGGCCAGAATAATACCGGCAGTCAGCATACCAATGCCCATCGGCGGGCCGCGAAACAGCGCACCAATACCGCGCAGAGCACCCAGATGGTCATTGAGCCAAGGCTCTGCGCTGCCCAAAACCGGCGCAAAGACGAAGAGACCCCACATGCCGAAGATGATACTGGGGATACCCGCCAGCAGTTCAATGGCGCTGCCGACCGGTTGGCGTAACCATTCGGGGGCGAGTTCACTGATAAATAACGCGATGCCGAAACTGATAGGCACGGCGATCAGCATGGCGATCAGGGAGCTGACCAAAGTCCCGTAAATCGGTACCAGAGCGCCGAAGTTCTCCGTAACGGGATCCCAGGCCTCGCTCCAGAAAAAAGCGAAGCCAAAATGATGAAAGGCTTCCCATCCACGCAAAAAAAGGGACAACGCCACCCCAACCAGCAGGAGCAGAACCAAAAAGGCGAGCCCGCCCGTCAGCCAGCGGAAGCCCCGGTCCATGGCATGCAGACGCCGTAATCGCGCCGGGCCGATGCGAGATGGCACAACAGGGGACGGCACCGCAGCCTCCCGCATTCCCAACTCTGCGTCACGGGTATCGTCCATAATCTTAGTTCACTGACCCAGATTCTTTTTCCAGTACGCCTCAATCTGCGTCACCGTATTTTTTGGTAATGGCACATAATCCAGGCTCCTGGCTTCTGCTTGCGCCTGCGGGGCTGTCAGGAACCAGCGCGCAAACTTCAGGACTCCGGCATTAGCCGTCTTATCGGCGTCCTTGCGCATAAGGATGTAAGTCGCAGCGGAAATGGGCCAACTCTGGGCACCCGGCTGGTTGGTGAGAATCATGTAGAAATCTTCCACCTTGGCGAAGTCCGCATTCGCCGCGGCGGCCTGGAAAGTGGCCAGATCAGGGGCCACCACTTTGCCCGCGGCATTGATCATTTTGCCGTAAGCCATGTGATTTTCCTTGGCATAGGCATATTCCACGTAGCCGATGGCACCGGGAATCCGCTGTACATAAGCAGCGACGCCCGCATTACCCTTGCCACCCACACCGACAGGCCAGGAAACGGCGGTGTTATCGCCCACCCGTTGCTTCCATTCCGGGCTGACCTTGGCCAGATAATTGGTAAAGTTGAAGGTAGTGCCAGAGCCGTCAGAACGATGGACCACGGTGATATTCATATCCGGCAACTTAACGCCCTTATTGAGGTCGGCAATGGCCGCGTCGTTCCATTTCTTGATCTTGCCCAGGTAAATACCGGTGAGCACGGTGCCGTTGAAGGTCAGTTCACCGGGCTTTATACCGGGGACATTCACGACGGGGGTAATGCCAATAATCACTGCCGGAAACTGGACGAGCTGGTCTTTGCTGAGATATTCAGGCTTGATGGGCATGTCGCTGTTGG
>JAKAFG010000211.1 GCA_021818125.1 Pseudomonadota bacterium
CTGCAAATACGCCTTTGAGCGCCAGACTGACCTTAAAGGCGACGTGCACGCCTTTTCCGTTGAACAATTTCTTCATGCCAACCATGTTCAGCAATGCGACCCATTTCCGCCGAGGTCAGCCGCGCATCCAGCCGGCCGAAAACACCCGCGCAAGTAAGACGCGGTGCCGTCGTTCGGCCAGTTCGGCGCAGGGTTCGCCTACCGTGCGCCGCAGCGGCATCACGGCCGCATAGGCGCCGGCCGCCACGCCCACCATGTCCAGTGGGAAGTGGGGGCCCACCAATACGCGTGCCCAAGCGACGGCCAAATCTAGCATCAGCACTACGGCCATCCATTGAAACGCTCTGTTTAACAAGCGGTTCTGCTCCGAATGGCCCCTGAGTCCAGGACTGGCTGGGTTAACAGATGGGCGATAGTACGCGGCAGAAGAATTGGCGCAGCCTTGACCGCCATGCATCGAACCGCGAAATGAGCGCAAAGCTTTGCTGGACGTCCCGCGCATAACGTTGCCGCAGCATTGGCGTGGTGGAATGGTAGGCACCCACTGCGGCCCAGGTGTTGCCGTAACGCTGAATCGCCCGACGGTACAGGCGAGCCCCGGCCAAAATGTTGGGGCATAACTCCAGGGCGCTTTGTTGCGTGAGTCCCAGGAACGGCAGATTTCGACTATTGATTTGCATCACGCCATAGTCGGTACTGCCGTCGCTATTGTGGTGAACCTTCCAGGGTTGCAGATGCGATTCGCGCCAGGCAATCGCGAGAAGCACCTGCTGATTGACGCCATAGGTGTGTGCCGCATGAGCGAAACAATAACCTCTGGCCGTCTCAGCCCGAACAGCCTGAGCAGTTGCCAGACCGATGTGAGCAAACAAGCTGAACGCTAGTGTCAGACATCCTATGCGCAGCAATGGGGGACGACGGTTCTCCTGAACCGGCAGAGGCGGCATTATTTCGTCCTGATCCCAATGGTTTTGAGGCTTTTCCCTCTTGACCATCGGTAGAAGCCTTGCTTGGCCAATTCGACAACGCACAGATAGGCAACCACCATGGCCCCAAGGATGACATAGAAACGGGCGGGCAGTGGCACGAATCCAAAATAGGTTCCTGCCGGGGTAAACGGCAACAGGACCGCCACGGCCACAACAGCTAGCGACGTTGCCGTCAGCAGCGGATGTGCTCGGCTTTTCAGGGGATTTCCGCGCGTGCGGATAATAAAGATCACCATGACCTGGGTGCACAGCGATTCAACGAACCAGCCGGTGTGGAACAGCATCTCATTCGCTTGCAAGACGACCAGCATGACGTAGAAGGTTAGGAAATCGAATAAGGAACTGATGGGTCCGATCACCAGCATGAAATTGCGAATGAAATTCAGATCCAGCACGCGTGGGCCGCGAAGTTCTTCGGCATCCACCTTGTCCAGCGGGATCGGGACTTCCGAGATATCGTAGAGAATGTTGTTGAGCAGTATCTGTGTCGGCAACATTGGCAGGAAAGGCAGGAACAGCGAGGCGCCGGCCATGCTGAACATATTGCCGAAGTTTGAGCTGGTTCCCATCATGACGTACTTCATGATGTTGCCAAAGGTGCGCCGCCCTTCCAGAACGCCAGCGTGAAGCACATGCAGGTCCTGTTTCAGGAGAATTATGTCGGCCGCCTCCTTGGCCACGTCCACGGCCGAGTCTACCGATAGGCCGACGTCTGCCGAATGCAAAGGCGGCGCGTCGTTGATACCATCGCCCAGATAGCCAACCGTGTGTCCACGGGCCTTGAGGACGAGGATGACCCGATCCTTCTGCGCCGGATTGACCCGGCAAAACAAATTTGCCGTTTCTACCCTGGCGCGCAGTGCATTGTCATCCATCTGTGCGATCTCTTTGCCGGTCAGGAGCCCCGTGACCGGAATCTTCAGTTGAGCACAGACATGGCGGGTGACCAGATCACTGTCACCGGTCACGACCTTGATCGCAACGCCCGCCCTTTTGAGCGCCTCCAAGGCAGGGGCGGCACTCTGCTTCGGAGGGTCGAGAAAGGCCGCAAATCCCGCGAGCACCAGGGCTGTTTCGTCATCCACCACGGCATGGGGATGGTCCGGCGGAACTTGGCGCCAGGCGATGCCGAGCACACGGAAACCTTGCTCTTCCAGTGCGCGGTACTGGGCGTGTATCGCCGCCAGGGCCACCTCGTCCACGGGGCGTTCGGACGCAGACCCATTCGCTTCATACTGGGTGCACAGCCCGACAATTTCATCGGGCGCACCCTTCACTACCAGCCAGCGGGTCTCGCCGTTATCGATCAGGACGGAGACCCGCCGACGCTCGAAGTCGAAGGGCACCTCGTCGATCTTTTTCCAGGAATCCACGTCGATGTGCTGGTGGTTGAGGATTGCCTCGTCGAGCGGGTTTTTTAAGCCGCTCTCGAAGAAACTGTTGAGATAGGCGAGTTCCAGTACCCGCTCGCTGGGAAAGCCTTCCGCATCCACGTGGCGTTCCATACGGATCTTCGCTTCGGTCAAGGTACCGGTCTTGTCCGTACACAAGACATCCATTGAGCCCAGGTCCTGAATGGCCGCCAGCCGCTTGACGATCGTCCGTTGCTTGGCCATGCGCAGCGCCCCCCGCGACAGAGTGACTGACACCACCATCGGTAACAACTCTGGCGTCAGGCCAACGGCCAGTGCCACGGCGAACAGGAAGGACTCAAGCCATGGTCTGTGAAACAAGGCGTTCACGAGCAGCACGAACATCACCATCAAGACGGTCAGCCGCATGATCAACATGCCAAAGCGGCGGGCACCGATTTCAAAAGAAGTCGGCAACGACTGTCGGGAAAGGCTGTCAGCGATTCCGCCAATGGCGGTATGGGTTCCGGTCTTGACCACCAGCACTCTGGCATTGCCGCTGATGACCGATGTGCCCATAAACACTGCATTGGTCGCATCCTGAAGATCGGTGGCGGTATCAGGCAGCACGGTCGGGCGCTTTTCCACAGGATAAGGCTCCCCCGTCAGCAGCGCCTGTTTGACGAAGAAATCATGCGCTTCAATGACCCTTGCATCGGCCGGAATCAGATCGCCGGCCGAAAGGAGGACCAGGTCGCCGGCTACCACGTCGGCCACGGCAATCTCCAGGGGCGCTCCGTCGCGTATGACCATGGCCCGTATGGAGACGGATTGGCGCAACTTTTCTGCGGCTGCATTGGCGCGATACTCCTGGACGAAATCCAGGGTGACACTCAGGATGACGATGCAGCTGATGATGACAAAGTTGGTGAGCTCCCCCGTCAACGCTGAGATCGCACTGGCGACGAGAAGAATAATGACGAGAGGATTCTTGAAGCGGGTGAGGTACTGGAGCAGCAGTGATTTTTCATGCCGGCCACGGAACAGGTTGGGGCCGTACCTGGCAAGCCGGGCTTTGGCCTCGGCGCTCGACAAGCCTGTGGCCCCAGTAGCAAGGTCAAGTGGCTCAAGCCACCATGGCCGGACGGTGGAATCTATCGGCATATGATCCAGGCAGTCTGCCTACGAATGACGGTAGCGGAGAACACGGTATCAGATGTCTACGACGCCGGGGCGTACCAGACCCTGGCCGATAAATTGTTTGTTTTTTCACCGTCGGCCGCGTTGACTGGCCGGAATCAGCAGATATAATGCGCCGCATATCAACTTGGGCCTCGCCCCATCCGCACATGGGTAGTTACTGTTGTCACCCCCTGAAGTAATCCCTGAAGGCCACTGACAGCAGTTCCCATCTGCGCTGTCGCCAGCCTTCAGGCTGGCGGCGGTTCAAGGACTAGATCCTAGTCCTGTTCCTCCCCCTCTT
>JAKAFG010000212.1 GCA_021818125.1 Pseudomonadota bacterium
GGAGAACTCGAATGTTCAGGCTTCTGCGTGCTCATGCGGGATTTTTCCTCGGGGTGTATCCGCCGCCCAGCGCTGAATGCAGCAATACCCAGGATTGCGCATTTCGCGTCTTTAAGGCCAGCAGTTGATTTGTTATTTCCGTTTCCTGAATCTGCGCGCTATAGGCTTCTGCTTTATCCGTAATTCCAGAATGAAAGGCGGATTCAGCCAGCGCCGTGGTATGCTCGGCGGCTAAAATCATCTGCCGTTGTGCCCGGAGTTTTTTGCGTATTTGCCGCCAGGTGGCCAGACGACCGGCGATCTCGCGCACTGCGTTGAGGATGGTGGCGCGATAATGGTCTTCCGTGGCTATATATAATGCGTTTTTCTCTTTCAGTTGGGCGCGTAATGTCCCCCCTTCGAAAATGGGCAGGGATATGACCGGGCCAAGGGCGTGCGCGAGATTGCCGGGACTGAACAAATCTCCCAGATGAATGCTGTTCCACCCCGCAAACAAGGCGATATTCACATCGGGATAAAAGGCCGCGCGTGCCGCGCCCACCTGTTGCGCCGCGACTTCTGTTTCCCAGCGCGCAGCGACTATATCCGGACGGTGCGCAATGAGGCGTAGGGGCAAATTCCGGGGTATGGTGATCGTGGATAGCGTGGGCAACGGCTCTACCGGAATATCCCGCCCCCAATCGGGTCCGTGTCCGGCCAGGGCCGCCAATATGTAGCGCTGTTGGGCAATGGCTGCCTGTATGTCCGTTACCGACTGGCGTGCCTCTGCGCGCGCCTCTTCCTGAAGATAAACGGTACGGGCATCGCTCAGGCCGTCGTGCCAGCGCTGTTGTTCCAGATGGAGTAAGGACGTGTGCAGGGCTTCTGCGTGTTCCACCTGACGGAGACGTTGTACATCACCCGCCAGCAAAAAGTAGTGCCATGCCAACTGAGTGGAAAGCAATAATTTTGCCTCGGCGTAATCCGCCTGATGTACGCGTACTTCCCCCAGGGCGGCACGAAAGCGATCGCCGTCACGTCCCCATAAATCCAGGTGATAACGCATTTCCAGAGGATTGAGAGCACCATAGGTGATGGTTTTGCCGTTCAACGGGGCGTGCAAGCCTTGCCGGGAAAAGTATTCCTGAGTTACCGATGCCCCTGCGGAAAAGTGCGGAAGGAGGGCGGCACGCTGGTCTGCCGCCGCCGCTTTGGCTTCCAGAATGCGCGCGCTGGCGACCTGTAGCGACGGATTGTTGCGCAGCGCTTCGCTGATTAAGTTATTCAGGGCCGGTAGCTGTGCCGATGCCCACCAGTTTGACGCGGGCCAGGTACCTGGGGTCACCCCGGCGTGGTCGCCCAACTGGGCCAGTATCCCACTGATTTGGGTATCATGCGCCGTTTTGCCGCCGGGGAGATGCTGCGGCAGGCGCGCGCAGGCGCCGAGCAACAACAGCGGTAGGATAAGGGCGATGCTGCGTTTCATCAGGGCTCCGCCAGTTCTTCCAGCGCCCGGCGCACCCGGACATCCGGTTCGGCGAAAACCACCCGTTTGGCCAACAATAACAGACCGGCCACGATCAGAAATCCCCATGCGGCGATGTAAAATATTTCATTAAAAGTCAGCAATGCGGCATGGTGCGCTATGTGGTTGGCCAACGTCTCATGCCCCGCTGATGTGCTGATCCCATGCTTTCCCGTCGCATTGTCCTCGGTGAGAAAATGCTCGTGGAAAATAAGGCGTCTGCCCCATAAGGTGGCCATAATAGGAATACCCATGGCCTGTCCACATACCCGCAGCAGGTTTAAAAAGGCAGTGCCACGCATTTCGGCGGCTCCGCGCAACCCGGAAAGCGCAATGGCGATTAACGGCGGGAATAGACCACCCAGAAACATGCCCACGAGTATTTGCGGCCAGAGCAATTCATCAAATGAAGCCGTCCGATTGTAGGAAGAAACCCAGAAACTGCCTGCCGAAAACCCCAGCAGGGCAATCATCCCGAGTATGCGCGCATCGATGTGATTCAAAAAATGCTGGGTGAGCGTGGCACTGAGTTTTGAGAAAATAGCCATGGGCAATAATAAGAGGCCGACCATCCAAGCCGAATATCCCATGGTTAACTGAAACTCCACAATATAGATGGCCATAGTGCCCTGAAAAAAGAGCGCAGTGAAAAACAGCCCGGTCGCTCCGATCAGAAAATTACGGCGTCGCAGAAAGCGCAGTTCCAGCAAGGGATGGGTGCTGTGCCATTCCCAGAGCGCAAAAAAAATAAGCGCGGCAGCGCCGATAATCGTCAGAAAAATGATGGTGTTTGAACGCCACCAACTGATGATTTCTCCGGAATTGAGTGCGGACTCCAGCGCCGCTAAGGCGATCAGCAGGAAAATCAGACCCGGCCAGTCTAATGGTGGATGGCGGTGTTCCGCTTCGCGCCCGACCAGAAGTATCGCACTGATCAAGGCGACCGCGATGGCAATGGGAATGTTGAGGTAAAAAAGCCAACGCCAACCCAGGGTGTCGGTGATCCAGCCCCCGATGGTCGGCCCTAAGGTGAACGGTGTAATGGCGGCGATGCCCCACAGACTGAGGCCAATATTGCGCCGTTGTGGGGTGTAGTGACGCAGAATGACACCAAGAGAAATGGGAATAGTTAGTCCACCCGCATAGCCCTGGACGACGCGCGCGGCCAAAAACCAGTCGTAATTGGGGGTCTGGGCGCATACGGCGGAAGCCAGGGCAAAGGCGAGGAAGGCGCCGAGCAGGCTGCGCATCTCCCCCCAGCGGTTCAGAAACCACGTCGCGGTGGGAAAGGCCAGCGCCATAGCCAGGAAAAAATTTGCCTGGGTCCAGTCTGCATAAGCGGGGTTGACGCCCAGGCTCCCGGCAACGTGGGGGATCATGGGCAGATAGGCCCCGGTGTTGAAGAGTACAAGGAAGTGACCCAACCCGATCACCAGGTTGAGGAGTACCACCATAGACGCGTTGAGCGCTGGTATCGGGGCGGCAATACGGAGGGAAGACGTCACGGGCGGTTGCGTTTGCTATTTTTCGGAAGACGCAGCGATAATGCGGCCCGTAAATATATAGGTCAAATTGGAAATTTATAACTAACCTATAGGGGATAGCGATATATGGACACTGAGCTTTTGCTGACTTTTCTAACGGTAGCCCGGTCCGGGGGCATCAGCGCGGCGGCCAGGGTGCTGCACCGCAGTCAGCCGGCGGTGACGGAACGTTTACAGAAACTCACCCAGCAAGTGGGGGAACCGCTCACTATGCGCAGCGGCCGCGGTATTCGCCTCACGCCGGCCGGGGAGGCATTGCTCTCCACCGCGCAGCGGATGCGCGATGTGGTCGACGAATTTGACGACATCGTGTTGCGCCGGCAGCGCCTGCAAAACGGCGTGCTGCGCATCGCCGCGACCAATACGGTGGCCAATTATTTTCTGCCGCAACGTCTGGTGGCCTTTCAGCGCCAGTTCCCCGATGTGGAACTCCAACTGCGCGGTGGCATCATCGACTGGTCGGACATCTCGTTGTCCGACTGGGATTTATTCTTTCTGGAAGGTGGGCTGGATCTGGAAGGGTTGCCTTCCTACTATACGGTAACACCATGGTTACACGATGAAATCATGACGATTTTCCCAGAAGGACACCCGCTGCTGGCGCAAGACGACTTCACCCTGGAAAGCCTCATGTCCTACCCCATGATCTGGCGGGAACGCGCCTCGGGCATTCGCCGCTCCGTGGAGCGGGTGTTTCATGACGCGCACTTAACGCCCAAACAATCCATCGAAGTGACCGGTGTCGAGGCGGTGGGCGCCGCCGTGGATGC
>JAKAFG010000213.1 GCA_021818125.1 Pseudomonadota bacterium
ATGTAATAACCAGAGTGCAAAGGGCTTGACGTCAATAATTTTTGGTTTGAGGCCCGCCTCTTCGAGAGCGGCAGCACGATCTTCGACGGCTTCTTTTTTGCACGCTACCAGCAGGACATGATTATAACCTTTTCTGGTTTCATCGGGTCCAAGCACCGCGAAATCAAAATTGACGGCGTCAATGCTGTAAGGAATGTATTGGCTACCCTCAAAGCGAATTTGCTCTTCGATACCCACTTCATCCAGGTCGCCCGGAAGCGATATGACCTTGACGATGGCCGTATTGGCGGGCAAAGCGGTCGCCACGGCCTTGGTCCGGATGCGGGATCGCTCAAGAATGGTGCGCAGTGCATGGCTGACCGCTTCAGCGTCCTGGATGTCACGATCGTTGACGGCGCCCGGCGGAAGCGCCTCGGAGTCCGCATGTTCGACGCGAAGCTTCCCTCGGGACTGCGAGAGTTCAACGAGTTTTACCGCGTCCGGACTAATATCCAGGCCGAGCAAAGGAGGACTTGGTAAGCGCAGCACGTTTATTCCCTTTTTATGGTCTGACGAATATTACATAAATTCGGTTTGCAGAAAACCAACGGCACTTGCGCAAAGCACGAATACTTTTTGCAACTTGTGGGGGAAATTAGCAGCATTCCCGATTCTGTCAAGGCGCGCCGACCGAGAAATTGCTACAATACGCTAGAAATGTGGTTGGCGCGGCGTTCAATCTGGCTTTTAGTGAGGGTAATTCAGGAGTTCCATGACCTCGACGGACGATGGTTTTGATCACTGTGATGTGGCGTGGATGACGCTGGCGCTGGACTACGCGGCGCGTGCGGCGGGGCAAGGCGAGGTGCCCGTCGGTGCGGTGTTGCTGGATGCTGACGGTCGTCTGTTGGCGGCGGCGCATAATGCGCCTGTTCAGGGTCACGATCCCAGCGCGCATGCGGAAATGCTCGTACTGCGCCAGGCGGCGCGGTCTTTGCGAAACTATCGGCTGACGGGTACTACCCTCTATGTCACTTTGGAACCCTGCGTTATGTGTGTTGGAGCGATGCTGCATGCGCGGGTTGCGCGTCTTGTCTATGGCGCGTCGGATCCGAAGGCGGGTGCGGTAGAAAGTCTTTACCACCTGTTAGAGGATGACCGCTTTAACCATCGCATCCTGACGGAGGGAGGCCTGTTGGCAGCACCATCCGCGGTTTTATTAAGGGATTTTTTCCGGGTCCGGCGGCATGGTAAAAAGGCAGGAGATGCCGCTGTCGCTATGGCCGAAGCTGGTGTTGAATCAAGACAAGGGAGGGGGGATGAAGCATTGCAGTCATGAATGGCAGGTGAACAATGGTGGCCGCGGCCTATATGAACTCACTCAGAAATTGCAAGGTTGGTTGCAGGAAGTCGGTGCCTGGGTAGGATGGGCGAATCTCTTCGTGCCACACACCTCGGCCAGTCTATTGCTGCAAGAAAATGCCGATCTGGATGTGCGCGCGGATATCCTTGATTATTTTGCGCGTTTGGTTCCAGATGATGACCCCGGTTTTCGTCATCGCAATGAAGGACCTGATGACATGTCGGCGCACCTGCGCAGTGTACTGACCCAGAATAGCTTGATTATTCCCGTACAAGAGGGCCGGGTGGCGCTGGGGGTCTGGCAGGGGGTTTTTCTTTTTGAACACCGGGTGCGACCAGTCAGCCGTCGGGTGCTGGTCAGTTTTCAGGGTATTGTGGAGGCGGTCTGATGTCTGAATTTATGGGGTTATACAACGGGATGCTGCGCGGCATTCGTGAGTGGTCGCGCTGGGACGAGTTTCAGCAGACGCTCGCTGAACAGGCGGACAATGGCTGGTATGTGTACTTCGTCGGAGTAGATTTTCCGCGGGCGCCGCTTGATGCCGCGACTTTTTGCAAAGTGCTGGGCGCGATTGGCACCTTGCTACATCACGATCATAAGGAGAAATATCTGGGCATCGTCTATGTGGACGATTTTGAGCATCCGCGGCTGATCAAGATTTACGATCCCAACAATTTGGGAGCGTCTTGTGGCAGCAGCGGAAAAGTGGTTCCAGCCGGCTGGATACTTTCGCGGGTAGCTCCTGATCCTCTGGGGGAGTTCATTGTGCCCGAAGGCCGCAAGCGCTGGTGGCGGGAAATTTTCCAAAACTGATAGGGTTGGCATTATCGCCCGGCCTTTTGTACCCTTGGGCGGACCAACCATCAGGAGAACCCATGGAAGCTGACCTTAAGCCCCTGGAATTCGAGGGCATCCGCCGGCTGCTCGAAAAACTCTGTGCGACGCCCTTTGGGGCCGACGCGGCGCGCAATCTCGCACCCGCCCCCACGGTGGGCATCGCTCGCCAGTTGCAAGAGGCCATCACCGCCGCCCGCTTTGGCCTGGAGTCGGGCGAAGGCCCGATCCTCCCGGATCTGCCGGATGTACGTGCTGCCATCCGCCAGGTGGCCTCTCCTGGTGCGGCGCTGGCGGGTACCGCCTTTCGTAATCTGGCGCTGGTGTTGCGGGTCGGTGCGCAGTTGCGTCCTTATGTGGAAAAGCGTCCCGCGCTTTTGCCCGCCGGACCGGAGCGGTTGAACGCGGCAGCGGACCTGCTGCCCCAAATTGACGCCGTTCTCATGCCCAACGGCAGCGTGCGCGAAGATGGTAATGATGCCCTGCGCCAGTTGCATCACAAACTGAAGACGGAGCGCGAGCAGGTTCAGAAGGCCTTGCAGGGACATCTGCGTGCGCCGGGAGCGAAAGTCCACTGGTCCGGCCAGCGCGCCTGCGTGCATTTACCCGATGGGGCGGTAGACAATATTCGCGGTGTGCGGCGCGGCACAGGTCCAGGCGGGCACGGCACTCTGGTTGAACCGATGGAGATGGTGGCGGGCAATAACCATCTGGAGAAGCTCGCTGGCCGGATCGAACAGGAAAACCAGGCCATCCTCCGCGCCCTCAGTGATGCCGCGCGCGAGCGTCTGAACAGCCTACAGCATCTGGTGGAGTCACTCACCTGGCTGGATCTGGCCATTGCGGGTGCGCAATTGTCCATCCATCTGCATGGCAAAGCGGCGGAGATGGTGAATGAACCGGTACTGCTGCTGGAAGAAGCCTATCACCCGCAATTGATGCTTGCCTATGCGGAGAAGCGGGGTCCGCAGCCCAAACCACTCTCCGTGCATATTAATGCCGAGTGTCCGATTCTGGTGGTGACTGGACCCAACACCGGTGGTAAGAGTGTCTCTCTGAAGACAGTCGGGTTGCTCACCGTCATGGCCCATTGCGGCTTACATATCCCGGTGAACGGGCGCGCCGTGGTCGGCAACTTTACCCGTATTTTTGTCGACATGGGTGACCCGCAGAGTGTTGCCTTTGCGTTGTCTACTTATTCCGGTCACGTGGAAGTGCTGAAAAGGTTGCTCGCGGATGCGGACGACCATACTCTTATTCTGCTGGACGAGTTGGGTACCGGCACGGACCCGGAAGAGGGGGCGGCGCTGGCGATGGCGGTGCTTGATTATCTGGCAGGACGCGGGGTGCGGGGTATGGTGACCACCCATCTCACACCGCTCAAGGCCTTTGCCGATACCCATGCTTGCCTGCGTAATGCCTCCATGCGCTTTGATCAGGAGCGGTTGGAACCCACCTACGAGCTGCAGATCGGGGTGCCGGGGCGTTCCCTGGGTCTGGTTATTGCGGCAAAACGCGGCCTGCCGGAGGAGTTGGTCAGCAAGGCGCGCGGTTATCTGGAATACTTGCACAGCCACTAGGCCAAAAAGCGTGCTGGTTGCCGCGGTACCATAGATGACAATCCGTATGT
>JAKAFG010000214.1 GCA_021818125.1 Pseudomonadota bacterium
CCGGGATTCCGCGACACCAAAAATTTGAGCTTCGGCATGGGGATGGGCGCCATCCATATCAGCACCCCAGAGCGGCGCGATCGCCTGTGGCTGCTCAATGCCTTTGCCGTCGCCCTGCTCACTCTGCTCGGGGCCACCGGAGAAGCGCTCGGCTATGACAGGCACCTCAAATCCAATACCTCAAAGCGCCGCACCCACTCGCTCTTCCGGCAAGGATGCATGCTCTACGAACTCATCCCCAATATGCCAGAGCATCGCCTCCGCCCCTTGATCAAAAACTTCGCCCAAATCCTCGCTCAACAGTCAGTTTTCAAAGAAACATTCGGGACGATATAGGAATGAGGGGAGTCCTGAGGCTGCTACCTGCAGTGGTGGCCACGCCGCTTCAGGAAGCGCCCAAGTTCCACTCGCCGCGTCGAGGAGGCAACAATGGCCTTTGCAAGTCGCAGAGCCCTCCATCGCGGATTTCGGGCGTTGGTCTATCCTTGCACCAAGGCCCCAAATATGTGAATATTGGAGGCTTTTCTGGGCAAGTCGAGCGCGTTTCTGTGATCTATAGCAACGATTTGTGATCTACGGCGACGATTGTGAAAAGTAATTGTAAATAGTACTATTCATAATAGTTACATCCCAATTAATAAAAAATATGCTGACATGAAATGTCTAACTGCCAAATTCATCCGCTTAATGTAAATACACTCAGGAGAAATAACATGAGACCAGCAAAGATCATCTCTTGCATAACCATCGGAACTTCTCTGGTCATGTCAGTTGGACTTATAGCTTATGCTTCAACGCATTTGAACCTGCCAACGTCAATTCGCCTCGAATCAACAAAATTGGGGCGAGTTTACGCGACATCGACCGGCAAAACGGTCTACGAATTCAAGAAAGATGTTCCACACAGCCATAAATCAGCATGCTACGGTAAATGCGCGACTCTTTGGCCACCTGTGGTAGCACCAGCCAAGTTCAAGCCGATGAAACCATGGGGCATCGCAACCCGAAAGGGAGGAAAGAAACAACTCACCTATCAGGGTTATCCCCTTTACACTTGGATCAAGGATACCAAACCTGGCGATGTCTCTGGCCAAGGCGTGAAGGGTGTCTGGCGGGTCGTAAAGTCCGGCAAGAAGCAGATTTCATGGACCACCAAACCCTGATCAACTGATTTTTACAGGACTATCTCTTTGGCTCTATTCGCGGTTCGTATTGATTTGGTGTAGAATGTTGGAACCGCTGAAGGATTGGGGTGATGGAGCGGAAAGAATTTCAGACGTGGCTGGCGGCGGTGGACAGCCTGAGCGAGGTGCAGAAGGCGGAAGCCGAGGCGATCCTGGCGGGTCGTCCGGCCGGGGAAGCCTCGTTGGCGGCGCTCGAATTGGGCGTCGGCGATGACCGGCGCTGCCCCCACTGCGGGACGCCCGGAGCGGTGGCCAATGGCAAGGCGCGGGGGATGCAGCGTTACCTCTGCCGGGCCTGCAAGCGAAGCTTTGGTGCACTGACGGGCACAAAGCTGTCTGGCCTGCACCACAAGGAGGTGTGGCTGCGGTTCGGCGAGAGCCTGGCTGACGGCGACACGGTGAAGGTATCGGCGGCGCGGTGTGGTGTCGCCGTCAGCACCGCCTTCCGGTGGCAGCATCGCTTCCTGGCGGCGATCAAAGCCGACGCCGGCAAGCTGCGGGGTATCGTCGAGGCCGACGAGACCTTTGTGCTGGCCAGCCGCAAGGGCGACCGGGTGTGGCAGCAGGCCAAGGCTGGCAAAGCCGTCCCCGGCCTGCCGGAGCGCAAGCCGCGCCAGCGCGGCGGCAAGGCGAAGAAGCGCGGCCTGTCCGACGAGCAGGTGCCGGTCCTGGTGGCGGCGGATCGTTCCGGCGCCACCGTCAGCGCGATGTTGCCGGCGGTCACCGCCGACGCCATCCGTGCGGTCCTCGCGCCGGTGCTGGACAAGGACGCTCTGCTGGTCACCGATGGCGGCACCAGCTATCCGCCATGCGCGGCGGCTTTGGGCGTCAGCCACGAGGCGCTCAATCAGTCGACCGGCGAGCGTGTCCGTGGCGAACTCCACATCCAGACCGTCAATAACCGCCATTCCCGCCTCAAGGATTTCCTGCGCACCCGCCGTGGTATCGCCACCCGCTACCTCGACAGCTACCTTCGCTGGTTTCACCTCATCGGCCTTCATCCCAACCCAACCCCGCGATACTGCCTCGCTGCCGCTATGGGAACATAATTATCAATACGAATCGCGAATAGAGCCATCTCTATATTATCGAGGACATCAAGGGAAAACATTCGGGGTCGTTTGCGGGAAGGGACGGAATCGGCCCGCTCCATCGCTATTAAAGGCAGAGAAAGATGAACGGTAAAGCATTTACGGCCATTTCACTTGGTGGTGTTTTTGCGGTCGGGCTCGTCTGCACGGCTCGTGCCACGCCGGTTGTGGCGCCCTCCCCGGCCAAACTCTGGATGGAGATCCAGCACCTGGAAAAGACACGCGCGGTGATGCCGGGGTCTCACCCCTTTCAGCCAGGCTCCCGAAATGTCGACGTATTCACGACCGATCTCAGCAACGCGGCCGCACGGCGGGCAATCAGCGGCGCCGGATCGATCCTTGCCGTGACGCGCTATCCAGCTGGCAGTCTTCTCATCAAGAACAATTACGACGCACACCGCAAACTCGGTGGGATCACCGCCATGCTCAAGCTGCCAGGTTACGACCAGGCAAATCGCAACTGGGTCATGGCGCAGTATGCGCCGACAGGCAAGGTCGTCGCCTACGGGAGGGTCAATTCATGCGACGCCTGCCATGCGATGGCAACGAAGTTCGATTTCGTGTTCGCGCCCCCTCCCCAACAATTGCTGCCGGTGGCTGTGTGGAAGGCGTTCTTCCCCAAACAGGTAATGAACCCTGCATACATAGCCTTGCTGTCCAAGCATCCCGAAGCAGTTGTGAAATAGCATCGACATCGGGACCATAAGGGGGTTCCACGGAGAATTCCTTTATCGGAAATGGGCGCTCACACTCGCATAAGCGGTGGGTGGCACGCCGGGTTCGGCAAGTATATGTGGCGTTTGTCATCGATACATTGGAGACCATCAGGAAGTGTGGGGTGTGACGGCGCAGGCTGATCTGCGGTAAGCTGGCGTGATGCCCCGACCTTCGATTCAGGCCAAACCGTCCGCTGACGCTGATCCCTCCGCCACGGACGAGGCTGGGATCATGCAGATCAAGGTGTGGTTGATCGGGATCAGCCCGATGGTGTGGCGGCATGGAGCGATTTCGGCAAACGGTCGATGATGTTCCTGGATTTGCTGCATCGTGACCATGAATCTGGGCCAGGCGGTTGAAATATAAAACCGGCGGAATGCGTCCGCTCCGGCAAACATTCCAGAACCGGGGATCACTGTTTCCACTTGCCGCCAGCGCTTCTGCCCGGTGGCCTTGGCACCAGGGTGGATGTGACCCGTGTCAGCCACTCGATGGCGCCGGGTGTGGCGCGCCAGACGGCTCCGTTATCCTTGGCATATTCGCCGGCCTCATCCTCTCCACCCAGCGTGATATACCCGTCCTGCGAGGCAATCACCGGACGTCGCCCAGACAGGATCTCCGGCACGTAGCCGTTTGCCACCCAGGCTTCTTCCGCAAGCTTGTCGGCCGCCGGACTGTTCTCCCGAAAGGCCAGCAATGCCCGCGTATAGAGCCACATCGCGGTGCCGTCGTCTTCGAACTGCCCCAGCAGTTGTTTCAGGGCATCCGTATGCCCAAGCGACAGAAGATAGCCGCTCAGCAGATA
>JAKAFG010000013.1 GCA_021818125.1 Pseudomonadota bacterium
TGTCAAGGCAGACACCCGACGTGGCAGACACCCGACGACTTCGTGGAAAAGTTGGTCTGGGTAGCAGGCGTAACCATCTTTGCCCATCAATGATTCGATCACAGCGATACTCTGGCTTCCTACGCAGGTTCGCAGTCTGCGGATCTTGCCTGGGATGGCTGGCTTGCACTACGTGCTCGGTCTCGTTATGAAAATCGTGTGTGAAGGCGAAGAATACCGACTATGGCATTAGGGTATCTTGCGCTGGGATGAACCACATACTGAAGATCTGCTTGCAGATACCAACGCGGGAAAAGCCGTGCTGAATAGTACCCTTCAAAGTCTGTTTCAGCATCAAATGGTGCGCCCCGTAGCCAGGCCCTGGCCATGCCGAGGCCCACGCTATCGCCAGGCCGTATCGCCCAGAAGTGCCGCAAACGCAATCCAGCACCCATATACCAAGGTAGAACATTCACTGGGTTAGGTGCCACCTCGAACTCCAGGAAGCTTCCCCAATCGATGTCGTCCTGTTTCCAGCGGTACTCTCCCGTCGTATAAAAACCGTTGGTATCGTTGCCCAGTCTCGCCCGATACTGCGGGAGTTGGCTATTCCGCCAGCCACCCACTTTCACGGTGTATTTTCCGCCGCCTAAAGAGCCAGTCTGATCGGCTTCCAGCCAGATCATATTCCCTCGATGCGTGGGATTCTGGAAGGGATGAATGGCATCCCCCGCAAAGATACCCACCATACCCGTCCAACCGCCAGCACTATAACTTCCCATCATCCCCAGACTGGAAAAAGGATACGAAGAAGCCCCTGGCACATTGATACCCATCGCTGCCCCGAATCCGTAAGAGACGTTCAGGAAATCACTGGCCACGCCAGTGGCGTCAAAATAATCATTGGCGCTGATGAGTCCCGCTCGTAGCGTGGCATGGCCTACATTTTGCCGATAATATAGCTTATAGAGTGCGCCTCGATTGAGGCCGGTGAAGGCGTTAACCCCCTGGGTATCCCCCACGTAGTTCTCTGGGTTGCCGTTCTGAATGGCCAAAAACTCTGTGACAAATCGCCCGCCATTCCACCAACCCGCGTGCGTAGTATTGAAGGCAAAACCGGCTCTACCCGTAGCATTACCCACAGCCCCTGGGGCGACTCCCCCAGAAAAGTTCTCCAAGCCCTCCAGACTAAGATGTAGACTCCAGGAAAAAGCCTTATCGAAGTTGTCAGCCCATGTTGTGGAGATCGTTAGAAGAGCCGAGATGAGCACCCACAGACCGACCTTCCAGATAGGATAATGTTTACAGCAAGAGTTGTTTTTCCTGTGCATATGTTCTTTCTCTGTTGTCGGTCAATGGCTACAATCTTCCTGCCACTTGTGCCGATATAGACTCCCGTGCCTTCAGGTGTCGGATTGGTAACGAGGTCTTTACTCAGATCACTCCATGCAGGGAGACCGCTTTACGCGTTGAATGCCATGATGCAGTGGTTATTGACTTCGAGAGCGATACCCTCCCGCCAGAGTACCGGCTGGCGAACTGGGGATACCGTACAGGTTGGTACGCCGAAGTACTTTCCCTGTTTTTGCCGCGAGACCAGGCAAATTGCCGTCCTGCGATATATTGGTGCATGAACGTTTACCGACCACTGCACTGGCACGGCAGCCGCAGCAGATGAAACCATGAGGAGCGGAAATAAAATCGTTGTCAGAATGACAGTGTGTCTGGAACACATGTGAACACCTCTTTTGAGGATGGATACTAATCAGAAAACGATAACCATGCCGTTTGTAATGGATTGTGAATCTTACACTTTGCACGGTCCTTGTTAACTGCGGTAAATTGTCGCACCATTGTGTGGTAGTGATGCTCGCGATGGTAATTTAGATTTCTGTGTCAGGGCCGTCTTTACTGGAGACGGGGAGGCCACAGACCGGGCTTGGGAGGTGGCCCCTCTCCCATGCATGAATGTCGGGGCGGTGTGTCTTCCGGCGCACTATTATTGGTAAGGAAGTTCTGTTGTCCGGTGGCGCGGGCATGTGGCTCACACCGGTCGCCAGGATAACGACTTGTCTTTGAGACTAACAATATTGACAATGGGGCTTGACCTCAAGCGGAAGGGTAAGGTTATTTTGCAGACGGACAAGGACGGTTTACATCTTAGGTTTGAGCTCTTGTTACCGCACGTTTGCGGCTACCGTCGCACGAACAACGGGTTGATCTGTGCGAGAACAAGAAGAGGGTGAGGCGCCGTTGGGACTGAGAGAGCTTGTAGCCGGTGCCCGGGGTAGGACCCTACGTTTTTATGGCAAGCTCCTGGATCTCATTGTAGTCGCACTGATCTTTGTGATGTTGCTTACCTTGTTGGGGGCGTTGGCCGGTTTGATCTATGATTTTGTGGTGGCAGCGAGCGCCTTGCGCGACGCGGCTGATGTCCATGGCTTCGCTCATATCCATGGACTTGTGGAGAGTCTCGGACAGGGCTTGGTTATTGATGTCCTCTCCACCTTCGTCCTTATCGAACTCTTCCGCACCTTTACGGATTATCTGGAGTTTCATCGTCTCCGTTTGCGGGTACTGGCCGAAGTGGGCATCGTTTTTGTCCTGCGTGAAATGTTCATTGGTCTTTACGCGCACCGTATGGATTCACCAGTGCTTTTGGCTATTGCGGCCCTGCTCGCGGTCCTGGTGGCGGCGCGAGTCGTCGCCGTCCAATTCCCGCCGCGGCACAACGAGGTCTAGTCTCCCTTCTTTGGGGTGGTGAGTTTGTGGCATGCAGGAGCTGGCAGCGTGTACCATGGACACGACCATCAGGAGGTTGACATTCGGAAGGATAAGGTTATAAGGAGGAAAGGGGACTGTTGAGGCATCAGGCTGTTGTGATGCATAGGTTCTTTTGAGTACCACAACAGCCTTTAGTTTTGTATGTATTGGGTGAGCGTGTTGGCTCGCCTGTGTCGGCCTTGGTCGAAATGGATGGCGGTAAGTATATAATGAGCACCGAGGTGTTTATATGAAGAGATTCCCTGTGAATATGATTACATGCATTAAAGGCCTTGTAGCCCATCAAATAATTACTGTGTCGGCAATATCTGTGGTGTTGTTGATGTATGCCATCGGAATTTCCATGATGATAACAAGAGGGAGTGATGTCACATCATTACTTTTGTACGTGAATCCTGTTGTTCTATTGGCTGCCATAGTGTTAATGGGGCAATATTTTTATGCGTATGACAATCATGTCGTTAGTGGGCGGGAACGTGTCGAGTGGCCGCAGTGGAAAATGTGGTCATTCATTGCCGGGCTGTTCTTTATGGTGGTTCTGTGGAGCTCACCCATGAATTTTCTGATTCATAGATCTATGACCCTCTATACCATAAAATTAATGGGAGAATTCGAGCTGGCGGCACCACTTCTGGTATTTGGTATGCCCTCCAATATTTTTACGATTAACCATAACACCAGATATCTGTATGGGTTTCTCAAATTTGCGCATCGTCCGGCGGTCACCAGTATCATTCTGCTGTTTTTATTGGTTTTTTGGAGCATGTCAAACCAGATGTATCTGGGGCTGAAGTATGGCGTTTTATTCACGCTTTTGCCAGGGGCTTATCTCGCCGTTGGGATTCTCGTTTGGATGCAATCTCTTAAGGTGTTCCCATCGTTGCCCAACCTTCGTAACCACCTGCAAAAAGCAGTCTATGTATGGGCAACAGAGCTGGCCATGATGGGAATGGGTGGGATTTGGTTTTGGAGCGCCACGAGCATGAATCCCATGCAGTCGTCCCATATGCTTTGGGGGCTGACCCGGTTATCCGATCAGCACCTTGCTGGGTTATTCATGACGGCGCTATCATTGCCGACCATGTGTCTCGTGACGTGGCACTTTTGGCAATGGATGGAAGAAATTTTACATGATCCGGAAACGCGTCTTTATTCTGTGATCGACAACGAGAATGTGGTATCTTCTAATCATCAATGAATGGGTACACGCATTCTTGCTTACCCTCCCAAAGGCACGTTGTTCAGTGCCTCTACCGCCACTGGTAGGGACGCTCTGGAGGGAGGGCCGCGCACGGTTTTGGCGGGATGGGCGTGTACTGCTCTCTCTAACTTTTGCTGTTCAGGTGCTATCAACATGTTCGTGCGCAAAGTAATCGAGCTTCCGCGCACCTGGTTGCACCAGGCTCCGTAATTTGTCTCCTCGCCCCCTTCGCGTTTTTTTCCTGACAACATCGGACGGCGCGGGGCTGGAGTGGTGTTCTCCGGCGTGACTTTCAAAAACTCATCTCTCACGCCATGATGCCTTGCCCTCCGGAAACCACTGCCAAATCCTGGCTGTCCTCTTTACGTCGAAAGTTTTCCTACTATACTAAATTCGGGTGGCGGGCTGATGGTTCCATGTTTACCATCCAGGGAATAAGGATGACGTTATGTACCGAACCAATGAATAATAAGGAGGCATTATGAAATCCACGTCACGCTATCTCGTTATCGCCATACTCGCCGGGACTCTCGGCCTGGGCAGCAGTGCCACCGCTTGGGCCTATGAGGGTCAGCAATACGCCAAAGAGGCTCGTATCACTCCGGATAAGGCAGAAGCTATCGCTTTGAACGCCAGCAGGCCCTGTGGGTTTTCGTTGAGCAAAGGATTTTTTCATCCTTTGCAGGCGCCTACGATCGCCAAACGAACATGCCCTCCGAATACTGGCAAGGTCACGGGCATGAAGCTGGAAAAAATTCCAGGCGGTAAGGGTCTACGTTATGTGGTGGACATTCGTCGTGAGGAGCTTATGTATACCATTTACATCGATGCAAAAACTGAGAAACTCCTATACATATCGATTCGACCGGATAACTCCAAGCGGTGATGAATTGTCGTAGGGTGCCAGTCAGCAGAGCGTTTCCGGATTGACGAAGACGGATCGACAAAACCTTTGTCATTCTGCGGAAACCTACGGTCCGTTTGCCTGTTGCTGTGCCTGTTTTGGTGCGGAGGCGTGGGGGCAAGTCCGCACGCCAGGGAATATTTAAGTTGTCGCAGCATTGACGAGATACCTTTGGCGCCCCGGTGATGGTAACCAGGTGGCACTTGGCACCCGCTATCCTTAGTTTACTCCATCGCCGCGGCGCCAGGATGCTTCGCTTCGGCGACGTTGTTAATGGCTTTTTTGGAGCACATGGCCTCGCGTTGCGCGAGTTCGGTCTCACCGCGCTGTTTCCAGATGACCAAGGTGGCGTCTTGAGCGGGATCATTCAGGGTTTTGGCCAACGCCATGAGGCCGCCCAGAAGGAGGCCCCTATCTGTTTCAAGAAGCCCGGCGATCTCTATTAAGCCCCCGGCAAGGAATCGTTTATGGTTAATGCTCTTGCGGGCGGTGGTTCTTTTTTTACGATCTTGTTTTTTGCGGATGCCGATGAGGGTTTCTTTGGCTCTTTTAGCGGATTCCAGGGCAGCGAGGTATCGTGTTTCCGCCTTCTCTGCTTGAGAACTCATATGATTTTCCTCGTGTTTTATGAAATAAAGACCTCTGCCGAAGTCGAAACTTCTGTAACATATCGGCATCATCCCTAACCGGCACAGTATAGGCAATCTAGAGATGGGTGTGTCTGCCATGAGACCATCAGCGTAGGGACTGGGGATTTAAGGTTGATCGAAGCCGTTGACGGCGGAATGTATTTTGCCTCCTGACGATAGATCGTCACCCGTAATCAGACGTGTCCCCCGTTTAAAGGTGAGATAGGCCCAGAACCAGTTGAACATCACCGAGATTCGATTGCGCAAACCGACCAGGAGCGCCACATGGATCATGCCCCATAGCCACCAAGCCGGAGCTCCGCTCATGTTCACGCCGTTGAAGCTTGCCACCGCCGCTTTTCTGCCGATGGTGGCGAGGCTACCCATGTGACGGTATGCAAATGGTGGTTGGGCGGGTCGTCCCTGCAATTTCCTGCGAATGGCCCTTGCCACATAGGCCCCGCCTTGCTTTGCTGCCGGTGCTAGGCCTGGCATCGGTTTCCCCTTCCAGGCATTGACGAGTGCCGTATCGCCGATAACAAACACGTTTGGCAGGCCAGGCACTGAAAGATCCGGCTCGACCTTCACCCGTCCGCTACGATCGGCCGAAGTATGGAGCCACTGCGCCGCCGGCGATGCCACGACGCCTGCCGCCCACAACACCGTGCGCGATGCCAGATGCTTGTCGTTGATAAGCACCCCTTCTTGATCAATGTGTTTTACCTTGCTTTTCAGTATGACTTCAACGCCCAGCCGCTCGAGTGACCGTTTCGCCTTTTCCGATAATGTCTCGGGAAAGAGAGGCAATAGGCGCGGAGCGGACTGGATCAAGACCACGCGTGCGCTGGCTGGATCGAAGTGGTGAAACTCCTTTTCCATGCCATAGCGAACCAGTTCGGCGATATCTCCTGCCAGTTCGACCCCCGTCGGTCCGCCCCCTACAATCACGAAGGTGAGCAGGCTCTGCCGATCAATGGGATCTTCGGCGGCTTCCGCACGTTCGAAGGCAGAGAGAATCCGTCGCCGTATCTCCACCGCATCATCGATGGTTTTCAATCCAGGCGCATAAGAGGCCCACTCGTCATGCCCGAAATAGCTGTGGGATGCACCCGTGGCGAGCACCAAATAGTCATATGGTATATGTCGTCTCCCGATGAGTACCTCCTGCTGAGCGGTATTTATCCCGGTTACTTGACCCAGTAGTACTCGTACGTTGAAATGATCGCAAAACAGGCCACGCACCGTGGCGGCAATATCGGCGGGAGACAACGAGGCTGTGGCGACCTGATACAACAACGGCTGGAATAGGTGATAGTTGTGACGATCGATCAAGGTCACTTGCACCGGCGTTTTTGCCAATTTAGCTGCGCAGGTCAGCCCGCCAAAGCCTGCGCCCACAATCACCACACGTGGGGTCTCTTCCAGAGAGAATGTTGGCTTGCCGCTGATCTGTGGAAGGGCTCCCAGGATCCATACGTCGAGCGATAGTTTGCCGGGCCCGTACAAACCGACGAGAGCAAGTGTCATCACGAAATATACGTCCGCTGGACCAACCGAGCCGGTTATGTGCATACCGACAATGGCCACGATAAGCACTAACGCGGCGGGACGAGCAACAAAACCGAGCGCGACGAGCATTGCACACGTCAGGGCCATCGTAGGGGTTGGTGTAAAATGGGCAAGTGATTTTTCTGGCAGCAGTTTTACCAGGCCAACTGGTATCGATGCTCCCGTACTTACCGCCAGTAATGCCGCACTAAGCCACAGACGTATCAACAATTGATAGAACGGCTTGAGATACCGCGTGACGGCAGTTGCCAAGCGGGTCAGAATCGTGGCGAAAGGCAGCGCGGTATCTCCCAATCCGCGCGCGAGGAGATGGTCTAGTGACAGCGGCCCTGCGCCACAGATCACGAACCAGCCAAACAGTACCGCCGAGTATAGATTGATATCCAGAGCAAGGTAGTTGAACTGGACCACCAATACGAGAATGAGCATGTACAGTGCTGCCCATCGGGTAGCCAACCCCAGTGCGAGCGATACCGGGATGACCATCTGTATCGCCGCTCCCAGGTAGGTAGGGCTGAGTGGTTCCACCCAAGGTACGGGGTAGGCAACATGAGATAGATAGGGTGTGTTGCTTAGATCGAAAATTTTTAGCACCCCGGAGACAAAAAAGACCTTCGCCAGCCACAACCGGATCAGGAGATCTGCCAAGGGTCCAACCGATTGTTCCATTATACGATATACGGTGCCAACGAGGCCTATCGGCACCAGGAGCCGGTGGTTATGAAGGTTCAGCGACACGAGCGAAACCTCTTGGCGGCAATACCGCAAGATCTATTGTGAGTTGGTAACAGCGACATATTTCTGGAAACTCTTGCGATGTCCAGCGCGTTATTCATTGAGGCGCGATCCGGGTAAGGTGCATACATTTCTATGGAGGCGGCCGAATATTGACGTAAATAAATCTCTTTTCTTAATGCGAGGTAAGTGATGCTCGGATCAAAGAAGTGGCTCACATCAACCACACCAAGACTTAAACCCCGCATAGGATCATAGGCCATACTGGCTACAATACCAATGCCAAATCCCCGGTCGGCATAGATCTTAATGACATCCGAATCGATAGCTGAAAACCCAATACTGGGTGACAGTCCGTGATGGACAAAAGCTTCACCGATCAGAGGGCACCCCGCAACAAATTGATCGTAGGTGATAATAGTTGTGATGGCGATCATGGATCCTCCACGTTCTCCATCCGAAAAGTTCTATCCCACTTTTCGGATGTTTTCTATGTCACATATAGCCTGTTGGGTAAGGCGAAAGACCTTTTCACCCCCTTGGAGTGCATCCTCCAAGGGTTGGATCTGCTTGCTCACTCCAGGCCGCGACATATGCAAGCTGTCGACAGCGGCAGAAACCTTGAAGTTTTGGCGTGCCATCGCGCAAATGGAACAACGTGGTGTAGGTTCACCAGACCATCAATCACCAAAACTAATCAGCATATAGATATAATATATCAGTCTTTCCGGTTTCGTGCGTGGGTCCTTAGAATCTCAATCTCTTGATGAACGTGGGAATCCGAGCGCTACCGTACGGATGATGGGCCGATATGCCTCATTGCCGGCGCGGCGACGTGGACCAGTCTGCCCCGTCTTTCTGGGCCTTGGATTTGGCCCAGGATCCCAGGAAGGGAGATGAGCGCATGATCAAGGAAAACGATGGCGTCATTTTGGATCAAGGGGAGTACTGAATGAGGATGATCAACCGAAAAAGCGCCGTCGAACGCGCTACGGCGCTTGTCCGAACAAGCAGCTTGAACGCCGCGACAATAGCGGTTGGAGAACAGCTGGCGGGGGCGGCCCAACTTTCCATAGATATGGCTATAGCTGTGTTAGGAAACAATCAGATCGCAGAAATGGCCGGATTCCTCAATGATAGCAAGACGTGTAAGGAGCTCGATGTGCCCTGCGACGATGTGGGATTGGATCTCGATGAGTTGCGGGAGTGGGGCCTGACGAGAAAACAATACTGTGTTGCGCATGAAATCGCGCTCATTGCCCGCATGGTTGATCGGGCTCGCACGCGCAACAATACACCCATGGATCCGCCAATGATCTTAAGCGCTTATTCTTCTTAACATTTCCGGGGCAAAAGTGAATATAAGCGTAATTGTAAAAAGCTTGAGGATGATATGGAATCGCTTCAACCGTTAGACACTTTGCTGAACTCCTCCAAGCGGGAAGAATTGCAGCGCTTCGCCGAAGGCTTGAGCCGCGATCAACTACTCTGGGTCGGTGGTTACCTGACGGGGATTGGAAATGCGGCCAACACTCAAGGATTATCAGATGGTATCGATGAGCATGTCACCATCTTGTTCGGCACGGAGACCGGCAATGCCAAGCGGTTGGCGGAGGCTTTGGTAACTAAAGCACGAGCCTCCGGCGTACAGGCAAACCTTCAGGACATGCTGACTTATAGTCGCGCCAGGATGCGGCAGGACCGCACCTTGCTCGTCATTGTGAGCACGCATGGTGATGGTGATCCCCCTGATACCGCCCGCGCCCTTCATACCCTTTTGACGGGTAGCCAAGTGCCGGACTTACGCCACCTCCGTTTTTCTGTACTGGCATTGGGTGACGCGAGTTATCCACGATTCTGCCAAGTCGGAAAGGAGTTTGACACTGCTCTTGCTGCTGCCGGCGCCAGGCGCTTGCTTCCTCGGGTCGATTGCGATGTTGATTACGAAGAGCGTGCCACGCACTGGATGGAGCAGGCCCTAGCCGCTGTCACCGCGCGGCCACCTACGCCGCTTCCGACCTCCATTCCGGGAAAGGGAAGATTTGGCCAGACTTCTTTCCCTGCCACGTTGGTGGAGAAGATCAAGCTCTCAGGTCACGGATCAAGCCGGGAAGTCTGGCATCTCGAACTCGATCTCAATGGATCGGATCTTCACTATGTGCCGGGTGATATTGTTTCCGTAAATCCGACCAATCCACCGCAACTTGTGGCGGAATTGCTCGATCGGCTCAAACTGGATCACCGTACCTCCGTACAGACTCGGCACGGCGAAACACCGTTGATGGAAGCCCTCGCTGCGCACTATGAAATCACCAAGCTCACGCGACCTTTTCTGGAACGATATGCGAGCCTTGGCAACGCAAAAGAATTGCGAAGCGTGCTTGTCGAACAGGATGTCAACAGATTCGTCTCTTGGATGGATGGCCGGGAAATCATCGATATCGTCGATCAGTATCCCGTTGATGCGCCCGATGCCCAAGCTTTTGTCGACTGCCTGAGACCATTGCCGCCGCGACGATATTCCATCGCCTCGAGCTTGATGGCCGCACCGGGCGAGGTGCACCTGGTTGTCGCCGCGGTGCGTTACGCCAGTCATGGACGGGAACGCATGGGGGTTGCTTCGACCTTTTTGGCTGATCGTGCTGCCGTCGGTGGATCCGTGCCGATATCCATTGAACCAAACGCCGAGTTTCGGCTACCCGAAGATCCAGAACAAGCGGTGATCATGATCGGTGCGGGAACCGGAGTAGCTCCCTTTCGGGCATTCCTGCAAGAGCGCGAGGCACTGGGCGCGGTGGGGAGGAACTGGCTTTTTTTTGGGGATCGTCACTTCAGTACCGATTTTCTCTATCAGCGGGAATGGCTGCGTTGGCTCAAGGATGGGCGTCTTACCCAAATGGACGTCGCCTTTTCCCGTGACCAGGAACACAAGGTGTATGTACAAGATCAGTTACGAGCGCGCGCTGGTGACATGTACGCATGGCTTGAGGAAGGTGCTGCCGTGTATGTTTGCGGTGCCGAAGCGATGGGCCGATCGGTACAACGAACCTTGGTCGAGATTATTCGGCTTTCTGGTCGCACGTCAGAGCAAGCCGAAGAATACATTTTGGAATTGAAGCAGGCCGGGAGGTATCACCGTGATATTTACTAATGGCAAAACGCCTTCCGATGTGGAGCGAATCAAGGCGGAGAGTTGTGGACTGCGTGGTACATTGCGGGAGAGTTTGCGTAATCCCGTTACTGGCGCAGTGGCGGAGGATGATATCCAGATCATCAAGTTCCACGGCATTTATCAGCAGGACTATCGCGATCTGCGGGCGGAACGCCATCAGCAGAAATTGGAGCCCTTGTATCAATTCATGGCCCGATTGCGCTTGCCTGGAGGTATATTAAATGGGACGCAATGGCTGGTCTTAAGCGAGATTGCTCGCACCTATGGCAATGATAGTCTGCGTATCACCAGCAGACAGAGCATACAATTCCATGGGTTGCTCAAGGCCCATCTCCGGTCGACGCTGCAGGCTCTCGACAAGGTCTTGCTCGACACCGTCAGTGCCTGCGGTGACGTTAATCGCAATGTCATCGTCAGTTCCGCCCCTCAGCGTTCCGCTCAACATGCTGAAGTGTACGGCTGGGCGAAGGAGATTGCCGAGCACTTGTTGCCGCAGACCCAGGCCTATCATGAAATTTGGCTCGATGGCCAACGAGTGACCGCTCCTCCGGAAGAAGAATCCCTGTATGGACCGACCTATCTGCCCCGCAAATTCAAGATCGCAATTGCTGTACCGCCGCACAACGATGTCGATGTGTTCACACAGGATTTGGGATTTATCGCCATACACGAGGATGGACGGTTGGTGGGGTTTAATGTGTGCGTTGGGGGAGGCCTGGGACGCAGCCACAACAAGCCCGATACCTATCCGAGGTTAGCGGATACTTGCGGATTCTGTATTCCGGAGCAGGCCCTGGCTGTTGCCGAAGCCGTGCTTACCATCCAGCGTGACTATGGAGATCGGAGTGACCGCAGCCATGCCCGACTTAAATATACGGTGGATCGTATGGGTTTGGACTTCTTTATGCAGAAGGTGCAGCAGCACACGGGCTTTTCTTTGTCCCCACCACGTCCGTTTCACTTCGAAACTTCGGGAGATCGTTTCGGCTGGTTCGAGAACGATGATGGAACAAGCAGTCTGACATTATTCATCCCTGGCGGCCGGATTGCGGATATTGAAGGCGACTTCCCGCTCTTGAG
Organism: Pseudomonadota bacterium; assembly: GCA_021818125.1. Taxonomy (GTDB): domain Bacteria; phylum Pseudomonadota; class Gammaproteobacteria; order Acidithiobacillales; family Acidithiobacillaceae; genus Acidithiobacillus. Next base: position 12,054 of record JAKAFG010000013.1, read on the forward strand.
CGGGCTGGACGCACTCGCCCGCCTGCATCGTGGCGAGATTCGACTGACGTGCAATCAAAATCTGCTTATTGCTGGCGTTTCCCCCGCGGAGCGTCCACAGATCGAAGCCGTGCTCGCCGAATACGGACTCGACAGGCTGCTGAATCTCGCTCCTATCCGCACCCACGCGATGGCATGCGTGGCTCTGCCGACTTGCCCCTTGGCGATGGCCGAGGCCGAGCGCTATCTACCCGTTTTTTTGGATCATATGGAGGCCCTGCTTGCAGAGGTCGGCCTCGAAGGAGAAGCGTTGACGATACGGATGACAGGGTGCCCGAATGGTTGCGCCCGTCCGTATCTTGCGGAACTCGGTCTGGTTGGCAAAGCGCCCGGTCTTTACGACCTCTACCTAGGCGGCGATCGGGCGGGCATGCGCCTCAATACGCTTTACCGGGAGGCCATGGGAGAGGAGGCCCTGTTGGAGGCGCTACGTCCGTTGTTGATGCGATTTGCTGACCATCGTCGGCCCGGCGAGACGTTTGGGGACTTTGTCCAGCGACAGGATTTATTACCGTCGAACCCCAGTCATCGACATACGGAAAGAACGTGAGGAGCCCATGAGCACGAAACCCAAGATACAAGATATCCTTCCTCTTTTCGAGACGTTACAGAATGCGCCCTACGCCCCGGCAGCTTTTTCCACCAGCTTTGGGGCGGAAGATATGGTGCTCACGGATCTCATTGCGAAGCACGCGCCTTGGATCGAAATATTCACACTTGATACCGGCCGTTTACCGGAGGAGACATACCGGTTGATGCAGGAAACCCTGAATCGTTATTCTCTTCCCATAAAGATATATTTCCCCGAAGACCTGGCGGTGGAACATTATGTTCAAGCGCATGGACCCAACGCCTTTTATGAGAGTCAGGCACTACGCAAGGCCTGCTGTCATATGCGCAAGGTCGAGCCATTGCGGCGCGCATTGCAGGGCAAAAGGGCCTGGCTAACCGGAATGCGCCAGGCGCAGTCGCCTTCACGGCAGAGTCTCGCTGTTCACCAATGGGATGAAATCCACGCATTGCACAAGTTCAACCCTCTGGCCGCTTGGCACAATGACGAGGTTTGGGATTATATCCGCCAGTTTGAGGTGCCCTACAACCGCCTCCACGATCAAGGTTATCCCAGCATCGGCTGCGCGCCCTGCACGCGCGCCATCTCTCCCGACCAGGATATCCGGGCCGGTCGTTGGTGGTGGGAGGGTGCGGATACCAAAGAGTGCGGCTTGCATATCGTCGATGGCGAACTGATCCGAGTCAAACTGACAGCGGCACCAAAAGCATCGGGACAAATGGAATGAACGCTGTAGATGAAAAACATCTTATCGATGCCGCCGGCAACCATTATCTGGACTGGTTGGAATCAGAAGCAATCCACATCATGCGTGAAGTCGCGGCGGAATGCAGCAATCCGGCGTTGCTGTTTTCAGGCGGTAAGGATTCGGTAGTGCTGCTGCGCATCGCCGAGAAAGCCTTCCACCCAGGTAAGTTCCCGTTTCCGCTGGTGCACATCGATACCGGCCACAACTTTGCTGAGGTCATCGAGTTTCGCGATCGTCGCACTGCCGAATTGGGCGAACGCCTGATCGTGCGTCGGGTCGAGGAATCGATCAAGCGCGGCACTGTGCGTCTGCGCAACCCGGAGACTGACTCGCGTAATGCAGCGCAAGCGGTCACATTGTTGGAGACCATTACTGAGTTCCAGTTCGATGCCTGCATCGGCGGTGCCCGCCGCGATGAAGAGAAAGCCCGAGCCAAAGAGCGAATTTTCTCATTCCGCGATGAATTCGGACAGTGGAACCCAAGAGCGCAACGCCCAGAACTCTGGGATTTGTACAACACCCGACTCCATCCTGGTGAAAACATGCGCGTATTCCCGATTTCCAATTGGACCGAGCTGGATGTCTGGCAATATATCGCCCGCGAAAAACTGGCGCTTCCGTCGATTTATTTCGCGCATGAGCGACAAGTTATCTCGCGCAATGGATTCCTGGTTCCCCTGACTGATCTAACACAGATCCAAAAAAATGAAGTAGCCGAGACCAGAATCGTGCGTTTCCGCACGGTAGGTGACATCTCATGCACTTGTCCGGTGGCATCTGACGCCGCCACGGTCGAAGCCATCATCGCCGAGACCGCCATTTCCAGAGTTACGGAACGTGGTGCGACCCGGATGGATGACCAGACATCGGAAGCATCCATGGAACACCGCAAGAAGGCAGGATATTTTTGATGAGCGACATGATTTCTCGACAAGTGCTGCAAGCGTCGGCCAAAGGGTACGGTTTGCTGCGCTTCATCACAGCGGGTTCGGTGGATGACGGCAAGAGTACGCTAATCGGACGCTTGTTGTTCGATAGCAAAGGCATTTTCTCTGACCAACTGGAGGCAATGTCACAGGCCAGGTATCGACGCTCTATGGGTGACGCAATCGATCTGTCCCTGCTAACGGATGGTCTGGAAGCCGAGCGCGAACAGGGCATCACCATAGACGTCGCTTACCGTTACTTTGCTACGCCCAAGCGCAAGTTCATCATCGCCGATACCCCCGGCCATGAGCAATACACCCGCAACATGGTTACCGGAGCATCCACTGCCGACGCCGTCATCATCCTGATTGATGCCTCGAAAGTGGAGCTGAGCGACAATGGCCGCGTTACATTGCTGGAGCAAACTAAGCGACACTCGGTCATCGCCTATCTGTTGCAAATCGCCCATGTCGTGGTTGCCATCAACAAGATGGATCTGGTGAATTATGACCAGACCGTATATACGCACATCGTGCAGGCATATCAGGAATTCGCACAACAGGTGGGCCTGGAAAATATTCGTGCAATTCCATTGTCCGCCCTGACGGGCGACAATGTGGTTGCTTCGAGCGACAAGATGCCTTGGTACCAGGGACCGACGCTTATCGAATGGCTCGAGTCCCTGAGCGTCTATGACGATTGCCATGATAAGCCTCTGCGTTTCCCGGTACAGTTGGTGGCGCGCCACCATGGTCATGAGGCCCATGGTTTTCGCGGTTATATGGGCCGTATCGAAGCCGGCAAGGTGAGCAAAGGCGACAAACTTCTGGTACAACCGAGCGGTTTGAATGCGACCGTGAAAGATATCTTGATGCTTGATCGGTCGCTGGAGTCGGCAGCCGTCGGTCAGTCGGTAACATTGTTACTGGAGGAGTACCTAGACATTTCGCGCGGCGACATGCTCACGGCTGCCGACCATCCAGCCCGCCAACTCAAAACAGTCACGGCCGATGTTTGCTGGTTGTCAGAAGAGCCGCTCGATCCGCGGCGCAAATACTGGCTGAAACACACGACCAATCAAGTCGTGGCGCGCGTCACGAAAATCCATGCGCTGCTCGATGTCAATACGCAGCAAAAACACCCGGTCAACACCCTGCAATTGAACGACATCGCCAGCATCACGCTGAATATGCAACGACCGCTCATCGCTGACGCCTATAATATGAACCGATCGACGGGCTCGTTTATTCTGATTGATGAAGTAACCCATCAAACAGTCGCGGCGGGAATGATTCGTCTCAACGACTCTGGAGCAGAGAATGCCTCATGATGCCCGAAAGATCGAGTTTCCGGGTATGGGAGATTTCCACTGGAACCGCCCTGTCGGCGAGATGCGGGTACGGGAAGAGGCATGGGTATTCTGTGCCGGACGTAGCTCAGGACAGTGGCTCCCTGCGGCAGGAGAGGGCTCCCGCCCATGAACGGGATCCATCACGACAACGGGGGGAAGGTCTGGATTGTCGGGGCAGGTCCCGGCGACCCGGAGCTGCTCACCCTGAAGGCAGCCACGCTTATAGACACGGCTGATATCATCTTTCATGACGCTTTGGTCAATATTCGCATCCTGGAAAGAGTGCGGCCGGGCACAACATTGGTGAATGTAGGCAAGCGGGGCGGCAAACCCTCAACGTCTCAAGCGAGCATTCAGGCCAGTATGATTCACGCTGCGCGGCAAGGCATGCGGGTGGTTCGCCTCAAAGGGGGTGACCCATTTATCTTTGGACGTGGTGGGGAAGAGTGCCTAGCCATGTGGATGGCTGGCATCAACTATGAAGTGGTGCCCGGCATTACCAGCGGTGTGGCGGCCGCAGCCTGTGTCGGCGTGCCCCTCACATACCGTACGATCAGTCAATCCGTCCTGTTCGTAACAGGACATGAAGCTCGGAAAGGGGAAGCGATAGACTGGGTTCATCTCGCAAAATCTGCGGATACACTGGTGATTTATATGGGGCTAACACGAATGGTCGAGATTCAGGACGGCTTAATCGCCGGTGGACGGCATCCGGATACACCGGTTCTCGCGGCACATTGGGCGACCTTGCCACAGCAGCGCTATGTGTGCACTCAATTAAATTGTTTTTCCGACGTAATTCATCAGGCCAATCTCGGTAGCCCGGCAATCATCATTGTGGGTGAGGTGGTACGGGTGTTTCAACGATTGTCACGGCAGGAAATGGCCTGTCCAGGAGATATGGAACCATCTCAAATAGGCGACCTCATGGAGAAACTCTGTGGTGTTCCTATTTAATGGATGTCATGGAGGATAGAGATGGTTGGATCTGTTATTACCTTTATAGTGTTTACTGCGCTGGTTTGATGCATTTATTTCATGTGAGACTAGGGGCATGTAATGAATAGAGAGATTGTAATTCATTTTTTTAGGGATAAAGATAATGCCACTATGGCATGCCAGATTGAAGGTGCTAAAAATATAGTTTCTGGGTTTGCTCTGAGCGATACACAATTCACTCCATTGCATATGCTAAACATAGCCTTTGGTCAATGTTTAGCCGAGTTGGCCTTGAGGTTTCTAGAGCGCAGACACCTGAAACCATGTTGCCTTATAACGCTCAGCATGAGCGTAAATGGCACAAGTCAGGTTCGTATAGAACGTGCTGATGTCGTATTGAAACTGCCGCTACGACTGTCAGAAGAGGATGAGATCGTCTTGATCAGAGTATTGCATCAGTGTCCTATACATGCGGTTATCTCCAGGAGTATTACTACCGGTATCGTAGTGTGTGAGGATCGTGAATCAATCTCAAACTACGAAAAAAACATATTAACCGATATGCAACATACAGCGGGGAGCATTTCCCCTGCCCCCATTCCAGATTACGCTTTGTGGCATAGATGAATCCGTGATATCAACCGGTTCACACTGGATTCACTAGACGATCTCTCAACAACCGAAGGAATTACACCCCGCGCATCATTTTCCATGATCCCCAATCCACAGAATCCCATGACAAGAATCCATACGGGCCATCTAGTGTAGTGTTGCATTCTTGATGCTATTTAATGGTTGGCATGGTAAAATAGGCGCCATTCTGAAGAGTCTGATGGAGTCGAACATTGCGAGTGGCACCCAAAGTGACTTTAACCAGCGAAGAGCAGTCTGAACTGGCAGGGCTAGTGGCTTCTCGATTAAGCAGCGTCAGATTGTCGCAGCGTGCTCAGATGGTGCTACTGGCGGCAGATGGTCTGCAAAACAAAGAGATTGCGGATCGCTTAGGGGTAGATCGCATGCAAGTCGCGCGTTGGCGCCAGCGTTATCTGGAGCACCGGTTGGCCGGTATTGAACGTGACCTACCGCGTGGCGCGCCACCCGTGAAGGTCGATGTCGCGCGTCTGGTGGAATTGACTACGCAAAGTAAGCCGGAGGCAGTCACCCACTGGAGCACGCGCAGCATGGCGGCAGAACTGGGTGTCAGTGCGGCCAGCGTTTCGCGGCATTGGCGCAAGAACGGCCTCAAGCCCCATCTGGTGCGGGGTTTCAAGGTTTCGCGCGATCCCCGGTTTATCGAGAAGCTGGAAGATATCGTGGGTTTGTATATGTCCCCACCGGAGCACGCTCTGGTGCTCTGCGTGGATGAGAAAAGCCAGGTACAGGCACTGGACCGCACCCAACCGGGATTACCGTTAAAAAGGGGGCGGACAGAAACCATGACCCACGACTACAAACGCCATGGCACGACGACGCTATTCGCTGCACTCAACGTACTGGATGGTCAAGTCATCGGGCAATGCCAACAGCGCCATACCCACGCTGAATGGCTGAAG
>JAKAFG010000215.1 GCA_021818125.1 Pseudomonadota bacterium
AAGAATGGGTATCCTATCGCTATCGGCGATGCTCCAGGAACCATCTCGCAGGCATGTCACCCATGGCAACAGTGCTGGAGACAATTCAGCTACGACAATCCGCAGGCACATTAACTACCAGCTAATTAATGATTAATTGGTAGCCATTCACGGAGGGTACCGCCACCCCATCGCGGGCTGCGGGATCCCCCGTGAAAAGCGTGGGCCAAGGCTTACAGCAGGTTGATGCCCCGCTTGCGTAGAAAGCAGCGCTTCCTGGTTGATGTTTAGCCGTTGGAGCGCTCTGCGGGAGGTTGGGTGCCGGGCACCAGATAGAGCGCTTCCTGATCGGCAGGCATTTCGGCGAGTTCCTCCGGGGTCAGGCGTGCGTAGACTTCTAGGTTGTAGCCGGTGGGGTCGCGCAGCCAGAGTTCATGGAGGGGCGTGCCCCGCCAGGTGGTGCGGGGTGGTTTGACGATCTTGGCACCAGCGGCCTTGGCGCGGTGATAGCTTTCGACGACCGCCGCGCGGTTGGGTACACCCAAGCCCAGGTGATAGAGGCTATAGATGTCCAGTGCTTCACCTTTATCGTTGACCAGTAGCACCAGATTCAGGCGCAAGTGGGGCACTATGAAGGTGCTGTAGCGTGCCGTCCGATCCTTGGGTTCGACACCGAGAAACTGCACGTAAAAATCGGCACTCGCCGCGAGGTCAGCAACGCGGATGCTGATATGAAATTCTTGCGGATCAACGATCATGGACATCGCGATGTGCTCCGTAGAATGGAGTGGCTCAGGGTTCCAGGCTGCCAATACGGGCCAGTTCGGCACACAGTTGTGCCGGGCCTTTTTCCATCAGTTCGGCCACGGGCAGTTGGCACATGGCCTCAATGCGATGCCGTAAAATACGGTAGGCCGTGTCGAAAGCGGCTTCGATTTCGGCTTCGCTACCGGTAGCTTTGGCAGGGTCTTCCACACCCCAGTGGGCGCGGATGGCCGGTCCCAGATACGCCGGGCAGGCCTCTCCGGCGGCACTGGCGCAGACGGTAATGACGACGTCGGGGGTGACGGTGAGGTCATCCCAGGACTTGCTGCTGAGCCCTTCAGTAGAAAAACCCTCTCGCTGCAGCACAAGGCCAGCGACCGGGGATGGACATACCCGGCGGGATGGCTGCCCGCACTGACGGCGTGCATGGCCGGACCCGCCAGGGCATTGAAGGTGACCTCGGCGAGAATGGAGCGGCAGGAGTTGCCGGTGCAGAGGAACAAAATTTCCGGTTTTTTCAGGGCAGATTTCCTGGTGGGGCGATAGGCGATGTGGACGCTTCCGTACACGTAATGCCGCATTCCTGAGTACCGCGGCAGCAATTTTCGGTGAGATAGGCCACTAAAGCGCGAACCACGGGCATGGCCGCGCGATAGCGTTGGTAGCGCCCCTCCCGCTGCACCGTGACCAGTCCTGCATGCTGCAGTGACTTGAGATGAAAAGAGATGCTGTTGTGCGCCTGCCCCAGATGCTCGGCAATCTCACCAGACACCAGGCCTGCGGGTTCCTGCTCCACCAGGAGCCGGAAAATATCCAGCCGCACCGGCGACGCGAGCGCCTCCAGGCAGATCACAATCTGATCCCGTTGTTCTATAGTATCCATAAATCAACTCACGAACTTTCGTTGAAGTATTGACAAGAACTGGTCGCTCGTCAAGACTACGAGCCAAATCTTCTGCGGAGTGGCCGATCCATGCTGGCGGTATTGATCTTTCTGGCAACGTTGATATTGGTGATCTGGCAACCCAAGGGGCTGAGTATCGGTTGGAGTGCCATGGGCGGTGCGGTGCTGGCACTGACGACGGGCGTCATCACCTGGAGTGATATCCCCGTGGTCTGGCACATCATCTGGGATGCCACTTTTACCTTTGTGGCGCTCATCATCATCTCGCTGATTCTGGATGAAGCGGGCTTTTTCCACTGGGCGGCGCTGCACGTGGCCCGCTGGGGCGGCGGGCGAGGGCGACTCCTGTTCCCGCTGATTGTCATCCTCGGGGCAACCATTGCCGCGGTCTTTGCCAATGACGGCGCAGCGCTGCTCCTGACCCCGATCGTAATGGCCATCCTGTTGCAACTGGAGTTCACCCCGGCCGCCACTTTTGCCTTTGTCATTGCCACGGGATTTGTGGCCGATACCACCAGCCTGCCTCTGATGATCTCCAATCTGGTGAATATCGTCAGCGCCAATTATTTCAATATTTCGTTTGATCGCTATGCCCTGGTGATGGTTCCGGTGGATCTGGTGGCGCTGGCGGCGACGCTGCTGGTGCTCTGGATCGCCTTTCGGCGGGTGCTGCCGCAGCATTACGGCACGGCGCATCTCCCGGAGCCGGCAACGGCGATCAAGGACCATCTGGTGTTTCGCGCCAGCTTTCCGGTGCTGGGTCTGCTGCTTATCGCCTATTTTGTCACTGCGCAGTGGCAGGTACCCGTCTCTGTGGTCACTGTTACGGGTGCCTTGATTCTTCTCGCCCTGGCGGGCCGCTGGTTTCAGGGTGGACGCGGCGCCCAGATTTCCGTACGTAAGGTTTTGCAAGAAGCGCCCTGGAAAATTGTGGTTTTCAGTCTGGGTATGTACCTGGTGGTGTATGGGCTGCGCAATGCCGGACTGACGGACTATGTGGCCCAGGCCCTGCACTGGTTTGGCACCCATGGGCTGGTCGCTGCCGCACTGGGTACGGGTTTTCTGGCGGCGTTGCTCTCTTCGATGATGAATAATATGCCGGCGGTGCTGGTGGGCGCGTTGGCTATCCATCACGCGCCTGCCGCAGCGGACCCCATGGTTCGCGAGATTATGGTCTATGCCAATATCATCGGTTGTGACCTGGGTCCCAAGTTTACACCCATTGGCAGTCTCGCTACCTTGTTGTGGCTGCATGTGCTGGGTCGCAAGGGGGTCACCATCACCTGGGGCCAATATATGAAGACCGGACTGCTGATCACACCACCGGTGCTTTTGGTGACTCTGCTGGCACTCGCCTGGTGGTTGCCACTGGCTTGAAAAAACCCTTTCCCATCCTCATGTAGCATGACATGAAGATGTTGGCCCTATAGCGGCCGGGGAGGGTGTTTCATGAATCTCGTCAGACCAGCAGCGGTGGCCGGCATGTTTTATCCTGCCGAGGCTGCCGTTTTGCGGACCGAAGTAGAGCGTTTACTGGCCAGGGCTGAACATGCCGGTGAAGCGGCCGCTGCCCCATGGCCCAAGGCCATTATTGTCCCCCATGCGGGCTACATCTACTCGGGAGCGGTAGCCGCTTCCGGTTACGCCCTGTTGGCCAAGGGGCGGGGGCACATCCGCCGGGTGGTGCTTTTGGGGCCGGCACATCGTGTGCCATTTCGCGGCCTCGCCCTGTCTGGTGTTCAGGCCATGCAAACGCCGCTGGGTACCGTCGCGGTGGATCAGGCGGGGGTGGAGGCACTGGCCGGGTTGCCCCAGGTCCGGGAAATCCCGGCCGCGCACGCTCAGGAACATGCCCTGGAAGTACAATTGCCTTTTATCCAGGAGGTGCTGGGTGACGTCAGCGTCGTCCCGCTGGTGGTGGGAGACGCCCGGCCGGATGAAGTGGCCCAGGTTCTGGAGAGGCTCTGGGGTGGCGAGGAGACGGTCATCGTTATTAGCTCTGATCTCTCTCACTATCATCCTTACGCTGAAGCCCGTGCGATAGACCACCATACGGTGGAGGAAATATTGCGCTTCGATCCCATGCCCATCGACCACGAGCAGGCTTGCGGCGCCACGCCCATCAATGGC